>NZ_DAINOE010000102.1:0-9849 GCF_036735525.1 Arsukibacterium sp.
ACGCAAACGCGGAAAAGACACCGTAAAAGCGGATGTTGACTTAGCTCTGGACATGACTTTTGACATAGCTTTTGACATAAGAACAACCTCTTATTAGTTACCGTAATGCACCAATGGCATCTCAGTAAAAGGTTTAATACCAAATTCTGGATAGACTTGCGAAGGGAAATAAATCTGCCCATCTTTAGCGACCATGGCTACCCTTTTAATTTCCCGTAAGTCGTCTAACGGATTACCTGGCACTAAGAAAAAATCGGCTAATTTGCCAACTTCAATACTGCCTAATTGATCACCGTACTCCAGGTAATGTGCCATATCGTAAGAGGCCCGGCGCAATACCTGCGCATTTGACATACCTATTTTTGAGAATAGCTCTAACTCACGGTGTAGCTCAAAAGCACCGCCTAAATCTGTACCGGGAACAATAAAAATCCCTCTTTGGTGCATCAGGCTTAAAACAGCCAGAACTTTATCAAAAGCCGCTTTATAAGCCTGGTCTTCTGCCTCATCTGCCACATTTAATAGTGCTTGCCTGGCTGAGCGCTGCACACTAATTGGCATATTATCAATATAATCTACCGTGCCAATTCTTGTTTCGCCGTTACGGGCGGTAAGCCCAAACTCATGGATAACGATAGTAGGGTCAATGGCGATCTTTCTGTCGACCATAATATCCAGTGAGGTGTTGATCGCGGGATCATTAAGGTCTAAATCGGCAAAGCGCTTCATGCCGGTGATGCGAAATAAGGTGCGGGTGTCTTCTTCTCGCTCCAGTACCCAACTCAACATCAGTTGATTAATATGGGTCACTTCGTCGTAGCCACTGAGCATCATTTCGTCCACTTTAGAAAAAGCCGGAATGTGACCTGCCACCCGCATGCCGTGTTTTTTAGCTTCAGCCACCATGGCCGGCACCCACTCACCTTTAATAGAGCTATAAATTTTAATCTGATGATAGCCACCACGCTCTGCATGCTTTTTAATTAGCTCTACCGCTTCCTGTTCGCTGGCTGCAAGCTCACCGGTGGCAGCTGAAAACGCGCTTTTACCTTCTATAAAGGCACTTTTTGTGATGCGCGGACCAATCAAAATATTGCGTGCTATTTTATCGTCTAAGGCCGCAAGCACCTCATTTTGATTGCCCATATCCCGCACCGAGGTCACACCGGCCATCACATTTAACAAGGCATTATTGTCACCTAAGTGAGCATGCATTTCATACAAACCAGGAATAAGGCTGCCACCATTACCTTCAATAACCACTTCGTCGGCAGACGGTGTCTGCACTATGGCCTCAATAGCGGCAATTTTGTTTTGGTGTAGTAATACTGATTTGGGCTGAGAAAGCGACAAAGTTTGCGGTTCAAATATCCGCACATTATTAATACGCACCGGCTTGTCAAAGGCGTTGCTGGCACGCTTGGCAATCTCTACAAAACGGGAGGCATTTAACCCGGCGGCCAGTTCACGCAGCTTCTTATCTTCACTTAACATATCTCGCTGAATAACCGTAAAACGTGGCGATAAATACGCCAGCATTTGCCCCTCAGTACTCAGCGCAATATAGCTGGGGTTTAAACTAATGCCGCTAATCGCAAAAATGTTTGCCTCAACTGCCTTGTCGCCGTTGCTGCTTTGCAAAGAGTTGCTACTTTGCAAAAACATCGTATCAATTTTTTCTATTTTAAGCTCGCCGCCAGGCAGCGCAGCCAGGGTATTGCCCTGAGTATTTAGCAGAGCCGTCGCATAAATATACAGCGCATACGGGCTGGCATTTTGTGCAACATACACCGAGTCACCTGAGAAGGCGGCGCTGCCTTCACCAGCGGCATCTTGCCAGGATGCGCTATCCTCAACAGCCATAAAATATTCATCAACGGTATTGCCAAATACTGTTTTGCCGGCAATGCGTCAGGCTATAGGCAAGCCTTTATCAGATAGCTGCAGGCTTTCTATGCTGCTGGCACCGCGACCGTTGTTGCTATATTGATAATCAATACTCAGGCCATTACCTAATCTTTCTACTTTAAGCTCACCCACCTTATTGCCGCCCATCAGCACAGCAAACTGCTCACTGCTGTGCGTGGTGATGGCTGTGCTGCCTGGCAACAGCGGTTTATCTGCAGGTGAGCAGCCAACTAAGCTAAGACACAATACACTGAGTGACAGAACACGGAGTGTCAGAGAGTTAAGCATGAAAACGGCCTGTGTTGATGTGGGTAAGACCCCAGTATTACACAGCGCTAATAAAAGACAATACGCTGGATTAACTGCACATTTTTAAAAATTCAATGCTTAAGCCTTAACCAATAAACCTAAGGCGCGTGTCAGATTTATTAGCCGTCTCTATTAATTTGCTCAAGTAAGGCCTTAAGTACGTTATCCGCTTCTGAATTTTCAACCTGGCAAGTACCCGCGGCTTGATGGCCACCGCCGCCATATTTTAGGCATAAGGCGCCAACGCTGGTGTTCGACGATTTATCCAAAATAGATTTGCCAATGGCAAACACGGTATTTTGTTGCTTTAGCCCCCACAGACGGTGAATCGAGATATTGCATTCAGGGAATAGTGCATAAATGATAAAGCGGTTAGTGGCCCAAATGGGGTCTTCATTTTGCAAATTAAGCACAACGCAATTGTTATGGACACTAGCACAGCGCAGGATCTGCGCTTTGGCTTTGGCTTGGTGGTCCACATACAGCTCTACCCGCTCCTTCACGTCAGGCAGTTGTAAAATGGCTTCAATTGGCTTGGCACGGCACTCATCAATCAGCATCATCATCAGTTGATAATTAGACACACGAAAATCCCGGAAACGACCTAAGCCGGTTCTGGCATCCATTAAAAAGTTCATTAAATCCCAGCCCTTAGGATCGAGTATTTCAGCTTTGCTAAAATTGGCAGAGTCACCTTTGTCGACCGCCAACATCAGCTCTGCAGAGATATTAGGCAGTGTTTCTGCACCGCCATAATAGTCATAAACCACACGCGCCGCAGAAGGCGCAGCCGGGTCTATAATGTGGTTAGCGGCTTTTTCATTGCGCAGGGTTTCACTCAGATGGTGATCAAAAGCCAGATGGGCCTCTTTTACATAGGGTAGATTAGTGGTGATGTCTCTGTCAGTAATGGCAATGCTACCGTCCTGCATATCTTTTGGATGGACAAATAAAATGTCATCAATCAAATCAAGCTCTTTTAATATTGCCGCGCACACCAGTCCGTCGAAATCACTGCGCGTTACCAATCGATAATATTGCTTTGCCATATTAGTTTTTTCCCTTAAGTGTTTGCTTTTTTTAAAGTATAGATAGTAATTTAGGATTTGCTGCAAAATGACTGCGGCAGCCATTTAGGCAGCAGGCCATTGCCCCATCAGAGCAATTCTTGCCAGTGCCCTGGCCCACCGGTTAGCCTGATATCCCTTAAACAGGAGCACCTATGCAAAGCATTCTAGACCCAAAGCTTATCGTAGTATTTAGCGGCGCCGGAGTCAGTGCTGCCAGTGGCTTACCTACCTTTCGAGACAGTGCCGGGCTGTGGCAACAATATGATGTCTATCAGCTAGCGACACCTGAGGGCTTTGCCGCTAACCCAGAATTGGTTAATGATTTTTACCAAAGCCGCCGCCTGGCCGCGGCTAAAGCCCAACCCAATGCCGCCCATCTGGCGATAGCCAAGCTGGAGCAACATTATAAGGTGGTAGTGATTACGCAAAACGTCGACAACTTGCACGAGCGCGCCGGCTCAAGCCAGGTAGTTCACCTGCATGGCAAGTTAGATGAGCTGCGCGCAGTAACCGCACCACAGCACATTTATAGCGTCGGCGATACGATGTTTAGCGCAGGCAGCACCGCACCCGATGGCTCTGCATGGCAAGCCCATTTGTGGCGGCCCAATGTGGTGTGGTTTGGCGAAGCCGTAGATCACCTGATGCTCGCCAGCGAGCTGTTAAGCCGTGCCGGCAAAGTACTGGTAGTTGGCAGCTCACTACAAGTAGAACCCGCTGCCAGCCTGCTACACAGCTGTGATGAAACCGCCGAAAAATACCTGATAGACAAAACCAGCCATCAGGCACCTTATGGTTTTGAAGTCAGATCCGGTGATGCGGTGACCTTGGTGCCAGAGTTGGTGGAATATTGGTTAGCGCAAAGATGCAGAAATAACTGAGGTTGGATGTATTTTCATCTGATCTAATATCTCCGACCCTAATATCTCCCTTTATTGCTATTATTAAGATGTGCAACTAATATGTTTCATTAGGAAGAAAAAGAAACTTTTGTGATGACATCAATGGCAGCGACACTGTTAACCCAAATCAAAAACCGGCGGCTGAAGCTTGGTTTAAAACAAAACGATATGCCAATGCGTATTGGCGTGTCACGTCAGCAATATCAGCGGCTGGAGGCCAAGGGCAACCCCAGACTAGATACCTTAGCCTTAATAGCAGCAGGTCTTAACAGCGAACTGATGCTGATCCCCAAAGAAAAGCTGCAGGCTGTGCAGGCAATCCTGGCGCAGGGTCCAACATCCAAGGGCAGTCACACTACTGAAGCGAACCCGCCAACTAAAGCCTTACAGGACGACCCCTGGCAAGGCTTGCTTGGAGATGATCAATGACCGGTAAAGCCAGTGAAGAGGCGCATGTATTAAAACTTACCCTGCATAAAAAACTGGTTGGCTACCTTGTTGGCTCTCGCGGTGGCAGAAATGTGTTGAGCTTTGCTCCTGATTTTCGACTCGACAACAACCGGCCAACGTTGAGTCTAATCACCCACCCCGCTTTTCCCAAAGCAGGTATGATATTAGCTGCCCAATGGTCAACTCAGCATCGCCTGCACCCAACGCTGTCAAATCTTTTGCCCGAAGGCGCTTTGCGTGAATTAATAGCGCAAGGGTTGAAGGTTCACCCTGATAATGAGTTTCAGATATTTGGCTATCTCGGCACAGACTTACCCGGCGCCTTGGTTGCAGAGCCAGTAGCTCCAGCAGACGTACCTGAAAGCCTGCTTATAAGCGCGGGTAATATTCGGGCAGTCAATTTTGAACAAGCACTGCCAGAAAATAAATTTTCGCTGGCAGGCGTACAAATGAAGTTCTCAATGAAGGAGCAAGATGGCCGCTACAATTTTGCTTCGGGCAACGAGCTTGGCGACTGGATCATTAAAACGCCGTCAACCAAACATCAGGATGAACCTCTTAACGAATCATTAAACGATTTGACCGCGAAGGCAATCAACGCATTCACATGGAAGACAGCCATCGGGGCGGTTGAGTTATCAGCCATTAACGCTTTTAGCGCCGGGCCATATTGATCCAGCTTATTCAGTTGACGATGCTGGCTTTGCCCGGTTTCACCCTGTACCGGCACAAAGTAGTTACGAAAAATCAAACCGGCACCACAGGCGATAGCACAAGCCGGGCCTTGCGTTTTATCGGTTTGATAACAGGTAATGCCCTGCTCAGGTGTAACATCAGGAGACACCATCTCCAGCAAGTTAAACTGCGATGCGACCTGAAACAAGGCACCGGCATTTGCAGCATCGGCATGTAACTGCTGCACATCAGCGACAACCTCCGACAGGCGCAAGCGCCTGGTCGGATTATCATCCAGTAGCGCCTGAGCCTGCCCGGTTAGCTGAGCCAACATCGGCATCAGCAAACGCCCGGCGTTGAGCACGGCACCATTTGCTAGGCTAATCAGCTTGTCGCCTTGCAATACCATTTGCCTTTTAACTTGCGCCGCGTCCTGCTCCGTAAAGCCGGTAAGCTCTTCAAACCACATAGACTGTCCTTGTGTTGTAATTTAATATTGAGGCCAAGTTAAAATAAGCGTCTTACTTAATTTATCATGTATAGAAAACCGGATAAGTTATACATAACAATGAAGCCATGTATAGAACATCCGTTTATATGATCGATTGCCCATAAAGCTCCTTTATGGCCGAAATAGCACTGCGCCCGGAAGCTTAGCAAATAATGGTGGCGAATTTAGAGGAGGTTAAGCCGCATGCGTTCTAGGGATATTTTTTAAGCCTCCCTATTATATTTAACTACATATTTAACTAGACCGGCAAATGCCGGCTCTTATGCTTACGCTACAACAGTTTTTATTTTTTCATCACACTGCGGCTGCGGATCGACTTTAATTTGCATGGCCTCATTTCTGGCAGCCAGAATTTTCTTTTCAGCCACGACAAATCTCTTCAGCAATTGCCGAATCATAGGTTGATAACCAATACCATGAAGAGTGGCCACTTCCTTTAGATCATTAATTAAGTCATCTTGTAAGCGAATTGAAATCAACGTCATAGATGTGGCTTTATCAAACTGAGCCATCATTTCATCTGGTAACTCAGCTTTACGTACATGCTCTTCGCTTGTACCGTATG
This sequence comes from Arsukibacterium sp., assembly GCF_036735525.1. Lineage (NCBI taxonomy): Bacteria > Pseudomonadati > Pseudomonadota > Gammaproteobacteria > Chromatiales > Chromatiaceae > Arsukibacterium > Arsukibacterium sp. The sequence continues at coordinate 6,391 of NZ_DAINOE010000102.1, forward strand.
TGCCGTCATCCCACTTGACGTCTTGTGAATCGTCATATGTAGGTTGTTTCATTCGTCAGTCTCCGTTGTGGTACTTAAGCGTACTTTTTATAAATGGCTAACTCTCTATGGTTTGCCTCATACGCTGTTCTGATGATCATAATGCCATCTTTAAAAATAAAGGCTATTTTCACAAGCTTACCGAAATCGGTACTACCAATAAACCATAATGTGGCAGGGTCACTTTTATGCTGCTCTCTGGTGTCTTCCAGAAAACCAGCTAGCCTACCCGATATAGCTTCGTACACTTCATCCAGGGTTAAACCATGCTTTTCTGCAATCTTTTTCTTAACTGCGGGTGAAATGTAAACTGTCATTTATCTACTCCACGCCCACGTGTATATACAGTATATATATATATTCCGAAAAAAATAGTTATCTGTATAAATTTGAGGGTTCACGTCAAGAGCCTAAGCCACTTTTAATGATGTGTATCGCGACAAGCCAGTTAGAAAACCGATAAATTGCGACCTAAGCCATACCCATTGCTAACACCCTGAGGTATAACAGTGAGTGTTTAAAAACTATCATAAAAATTAACCACCGGGGTCTTTATTATGGGTAAACCTTTCGCCTTGCGCTTGCTTAGCGCTGCCATTAGCGCCAGCTTATTGTTCAGTAGCTCGCTGAGTGCTCAATCTAGCCGCAGTACCGCTACGCCACCGGCACAGGGCCGGGTAATACAGTCGGCCGCTGACTTTGCTATTTTAAGCCACAGAGCACGCATTGCGCCTGAAAATGCCATGCTGATGGAGCGGCTTAATAGCCTGCTACCGCAACTGATGGCCGAGCAGAATATCGATATGTGGCTGGTGTTAAATCGCGAAATTGCCGAAGATCCGGTGTATTTTACCCTGGTGCCGCAACCGAGTTTTGCTGCGCGGCGCACCACTATGCTGGTGTTTAACCGCTTAGCCGATGGCACTGTCGAAAAACTTACCGTTAACCGCTACCCCTTGGGTGCGCCCTACACCGCGGCCTGGCAAGGCGGCAGTTTGGATGAACAGTGGCAGGCGTTGTCTGAGCTGATTGTGGCGAAAAACCCCGGTAACATTGCCATTAATGTGTCGGATGACTGGCCGGTGGCCGATGGTTTAAGCTCAGCGCTGCATAGCCGCTTAAAAAGCGTATTACCAGAGCCGTTTCACTCGCGGCTGGTGTCTGCCGAAAAACTGGTGGTGCGTTGGCTGGAGCAGCGTACTCAAGCCGAGCTGGAGGTGTACCCGCATATAGTGGCGCTTGCCCGTGGTGTTATCGCTGAAGGCTTTAGCAGCCGGGTGATCACGCCAGGTGTTACTACTACCGATGATGTGGCCTGGTATTTACGTGAGCGTTTTAGTCAGCTGGAGCTGCCCACCTGGTTTATGCCCTATGTCAGTTTGCAACGCACCAGCACGTCTTGCGAAGCAGATACGCCGTTTTGTGGCGAGTCTGGTGTTATTCAACGTGGTGATGTACTGCATACCGATGTCGGTATTTGTTATTTAAAACTCTGCACCGACACTCAGGAAATGGCCTATGTATTGCGTGACAACGAAACCGATGCGCCAGCAGGCTTAAAAGCCGCAATGGCTACCGGCAATCGCTGGCAGGATATACTGACAAAAGAGTTTGTTACCGGCCGCAGCGGCAACGAAATTTTGGCGGCAACCCAACGCCAATCCCGCCGTGATGGCATTGTCAGCAGTACCTACAGCCACCCGCTGGGCTTTTTTGGCCATGCCCCAGGCCCGACCATTGGTATGTGGGACAATCAGGGACCAACGCCGGTACAGGGTGACTGGCCCTTGTATGCCAATACCGCCTATGCCATAGAAGGCAATATTAAACAGCCGTTGGCGGAGTGGAACAACAAGCTGGTGCATATTAAGCTGGAGCAAAGCGCCTATTTTAACGGAAAAGAGGTCATTTATCTGGCAGGACGCCAGACGCAGTTTCATCTGGTGCGATAAATGTTTTAAGGAAGATATTAATCAAAACAATGCCACGCCAGTAATGCTAACCGGCGTGGCATTATCGTGTGCTAAGGCACCTTAAGGTGACGGTAACTCCTGTTCACTGTGCCGCTCAAACCACTCCAAAATCCGTTTTAACCGCTCAACCAGATTAACCGGAGTACCGCTTCTGGACAGGCTATGGTTTTCGCCTTTAAACACCACCATTTCTACCGGCACCTGATTGGCTTTTAACGCATAAAACCATTCTTCACCCTGGCCAATCGGCGTGATGTGATCATCCGTGCTGTGAATAATTAAAGTTGGCGTCGTCACCCTATCGGCATATTTTAAAGGCGAGCGGCCCCAATATAACTCAAAGTTTTGCCAAATAGTGCCGGCAAACTCGCGTTGCATTGAGTTGGGCGGGTATTGCTGAGTACCGGCCTCAGATATCCAGTTACTGACACTGCGCTGGGTTACCGCCGCTTTAAAGCGGTTAGTCTGGGTGGTGGCCCAGTTGGTTAAAAAGCCGCCATGGCTGCCGCCGGTAATATAGAGCCGGGTCGGATCCAGCCAGTCATGCTGCGCCAGGACATAATCCAACACCGCCATATTATCCTTAAAATCAACGCCGCCGTAATCGGCATGCACTGCATGTTGATGGGCAAAGCCATAGCCGGTGCTGCCACGGTAATTGGTAAACACCACCGCATAACCGGCAGCGGCCATCATCTGAAACTCATGAAACCACTGTTGACCCCACATGCCGCCCGGCCCGCCTTTAATATTCAGCACCAGTGGATAACTTTTGCCCGCCTGCCAATCAAGCGGTTTTAGCAAAAAGCCCTGGCTTTTGCCCTGCTCGTGTTCAAACCAAAACGACTGCAAGGGTTGCAGTTTAAGCCCGGCTAATAGCGCCTGATTAAAACGGGTTAGCTGCGCCGGGGCTTTATTGCCCTCCTGAAACCAGACTTCCGGCAGGTGTTGCTCATCCTGCCACAGATAGCTCAGCTGGCGGCCATTGGCCGCTATGCTGACATCAGAGACACTGCCCTGCTGGCTTAACCGAATTTGTGTTTTGTCGCGGCGCAGGTCCAGCTCAAACAACGGCCGCGCGCCGTGATGATCGGCAGTCAGTAATACCCGGTCATTGCCCAGCCACTGCATACTGTTGGCGTTGCGATCCCAGTCGGCGGCCACCACAGTGTTAGTGCTATCAGCCAACTGGTGCACCACCAGTTGCTGCGGCGTAAAATAATCGGCCTGATACTGATACAACAGCTGGCGGCCATTGGCTGACCACTGTGGTGAGCCGGCTTGTCCTGGCAGTGTAACCAGACGCGTCAGGCTGCCGTCAGTCAGCTGATACAGATACAAATCCTGCTGCATACTACCTTCAAGCGCCTCGGCACTGCGATCTGAGGCAAAGACAATCCGCTTTCCATCAGGTGAAAACTGCGCCGAGTGATCGTGCCAGCGCGCA
>NZ_DAINOE010000103.1:0-9842 GCF_036735525.1 Arsukibacterium sp.
CACTAACTCTCGAAGTGCCCGCCCTACCTGATCATAGCCACCCAGTTGCTCAAAATCAGCGCGCAGAAAAACATCCTGCTTAGTGCGACTAATTTGCTGTTCAACCTGTTGCTTTAAACTTAACTTTGGCACAAGGCACCTCCGGTATTACGTTGCATCAGCTTAGCAAAAATACGACAAACACCCAAGCAAAAATACGACACTTTACTTAGTTATCATAAAACTACACATTTAGCATGCCTTTAGTGGCAATGGATGTTTCCTGTTATTTGAACGACAAATCAAGCAATCGAAAAATGGCGGGTAAAGTGGTGGGTAAAAGCACAAAACAACCAACAAATAAAAAACCAAATATATGATTTAATTCATAAAAAATTTAAAAATCCACAAGAAAATTCAAAATGTCGAATAAGCAACAAAGCGCTGTAGTGGGCTTAGCCAGCCACAAATAAACTGCTGCATCAAATAATAATAAAAAAGCTGCTAAGTTCCTTAGCGGCTGCCATTTACAATTCGGTCTTTGCTGACTATGTTTAATAGCAGCCATACCCCTGTGAACAATTGCGCTCAGGCCTTATAGCTAAAGGTTTAGCCGGGTGCAATACAGGATATCAAGGACGACATATGCTGTTTCAGACAGTCCATACAGCCGGGTTAGCTATTTACCTGGTGTACTTTTTTCTTTTTCTGATCGCCAGCCAGATCCCGCGCACTAACTCCGGTTGCAGCTGGTGGGCGGCAGCCATTTTTTTTCTTTTATCGCCCGCCTGGCATTTTTAGGGATTCATTCCGACGAACTGGTCAATGCCGTACTTTTATATTCAATGCTGATCCTGCTGGAAAAGCTGATGTTAATGATTGGCGTGGGCCGGTTCTTTGGCAGCTGGCTGCCAAGCCGCTTGCTGATAGGCATGGTGCTAATTATGCAACTAAGCTTGCTGTTTGCTCATCTGTATCAGGTGCCATCCTGGCTTTATGCCAGTGGCCTGGCCATGTTTAACGCACTCTGTTTAGCCGTCGTCACCATTACCATAAGCCGGGGCACTGCAGCCATTCATAGCTACATTAAGTATGTCATCATACTGTTAAGCAGTATGATGCTAATACATTGGCTGGTGTATGTGCCGGTATCCCGGTTATTATTCGAGCAATGGCGGGTGCTGTCATTTATCACCGGCACCACTTTGGTCATGCTGATGTATACTGCTTTGCTGGCAGCAGTGCTATCGATGTTTCACAAACGTTTGTTGGAATCTGAAGCAAAAGCACTGGATATGGCCTACAAAGATCCGCTCACTGGCCTGAGCAATAAGCGCTATATTGATACCTTATTTGGTCAGGCATTGCATCTAGCTACCCGCCCGCATCAGGGCATTGCCGTGTTTTACATCGATTTAGATAAATTTAAACCTATTAATGATCAGGCTGGTCACAAAGCCGGTGATCTGGTGTTAAAAGATGTCGCCTATCGCCTGAAGAGCTGCATTCGTAGTACTGATATTTGTGCCCGTATTGGTGGTGATGAGTTTGTGGTAATCGCCACACAATTAGATCAGGCCAGCTCTACCGAGGAGATTGCCCGTAAAATTTTACAAGCGTTTAATCACCCATTTAGCGTAAATGGTCAGCAATATCTGATTGGTGCCAGTATTGGTATCAGCATTTACCCGCAGCATGGTAAAGACTTTAATGAGTTACTGGAGAGAGCCGATAGCGCAATGTATCAGGTAAAGCAAACCGGTCGTGGCGGCTTTAAGTTGTATCAAGCTTAAAGCATTTACGCCATTACCCAGCTTTGCTAGCATGCCAATTAAGCCTTTTAACCTGAACGAGCCAAAATGACATTGAATACAATCACTACCTGGTATCTGGCTTATCAGGGTAAAACGCCTGAGCTACCCACATGGCCTGCAGGCAGCCTGCTAATGGAAGCAGAAATAGCCAGCCCTGAACTAAGTCAGTTTTTATTTACCGCCGTTGGCAACCACTGGCGCTGGTATAGCAGGCTTAGCTGGGATTATGGCCACTGGCAAAGCTATTTAGCCTCTGGCAGGGTACGAACCTGGGTATTGTATTGTCGCGGCACACCTGCTGGTTACATCGAGCTTTGTCAGCATAATGATAACCCCGGTGAAACCAGTGTGGAGCTGAAGTTCTTCGGTTTACTGCCTGCCTTTATCGGCCAGGGGCTGGGGCCAAAGCTGGCTCAGGCGGCCATAAGCCTGGCACGGCAATGGACAGCGGGCAAAATATGGGTCCATACCTGCAGTGCCGATCACCCGGCGGCACTGGCTACCTATCAGAAGGCCGGCTTTGTGATGTACCACAGTGAGCAAGAAACCGACACTATTCCTGTCAACTACCTTGAAGCCGCCCTATGCCGGCTGTATGTGCAGTCAAGACTGCAATACTTTGCGCCGGCTAAAGGGTAAAACAGCTAATCTGGCTTGAGCTTTTTAGCTGTGAGTTTTAAATTGCTTAACGTTTTGCTCCAGCGTTCTGGCCAGCGCTTCTAACTGTTGGCTGGCAGCAGTAATTTTGCTGGCTTCCTGTTCGGCTTGCAATGCAGCTTGAGTGATTTGGCCAAAGTTACGGTTAATTTCAGTGGCCACTACAGATTGCTCTTCTGCTGCGGTGGCAATTTGCATGTTCATATCACTTATTTTCGACACAGACAGGTTAATGGCATTCAGCGACTCGCCGGCGGCTTGTGCCTGATTAACACTGACTTCAGCCTGGGTTTTCCCTTCATGCATTACTGCCACCGCTTTTTGCGAAGACTGTTGCATTTTATCAATGACCAACTGAATTTGCCGGGTCGATTGCTGAGTACGCTGCGCTAAATTACGTACTTCATCGGCAACCACCGCAAAGCCCCGGCCCTGCTCACCGGCGCGGGCAGCTTCGATAGCAGCATTTAATGCCAGTAAATTGGTTTGCTCGGCAATGCCCTGAATCACATCCAACACAGAGCCTATTTGCCGACTATCTTCCGACAAATGGTTAATCACCTCAGAGGCTTCAGTCACTTTATTGGCCAGTGCATTGATACTGGTTTGCGTCTTAGTCACTTCAGACTGACCAGCCATAAATTCACTCATCGCTGTTTGCGCTAAACCGGCAGCATCACTGGTGTGACTGGCTACTTCAGATACCGTAGATGACATTTGATTAATGGCAGTGGCGCCCTGATCAGTCGCTATTTTTTGCCGGCCAATTGACTGCTCATTTTGCTGAGCATTAAGTAATAAGGACTTAGAAGCAGCAGTTAATTTCGCGGCCGCTTCCATTGAGTTTTGTGTCATCTGTGTCAGGTGAGCCGTTAACGCTTGCACCGAACTCAAAATACTATTTGACGAAGGCACGCTTATTTTAGTGGTTAAATCACCGGAAGAAATCTTTTTAATAACAAAGACAGCATATTCAGGCTCTCCACCAATGGTTAGCTTAAGTCGGTTTACTGCGCGGTAAGCGATAAAAATTCCAATAATAAAAGCGATAGCGGTAACGGTGAGCATGACTCGCTGGAAACTATTTGTTTGTTCGCGCGCTGTGCTTACTTCGTGCTGAATGAGTTTTTCCTGGTAATCAATCAGGTTGTTAATGCGCTTTAACCATTCGCTGTAGGAAGGCGAAACAGTGTTTAATAAAAAGCGGGTAGCCTCATCGAACTGATTGCTGTTTATCTGCTGTAATAAGGTGTCGGTCAGCGCCAGCGTAGAACGCTCAATGTCTTTAATATTTTGTAGTAGGGCGACTTCGTCAGGACTGTGGCGCACGGTGGCGTACATGCTATCAAGCGTTTTAGCTGAGCTCTGATAAAATTCATTCAGACGGTTAATGTCTTGCAAGTGCACCCGCGCTTTATTGCTATCACGCACTAATACTGCATCACGAATTGATATGGCTCTGTCATGCACGCTACCAAGAAAATTGATGGCCTGGCGCTGCTCTACTGCAGTTTGCTCAGACAATTGCGTCAGGCTTTTATCAGCCACCCCGATTTTCTGTAAACCAAACAAGGTAATGCCCAGCATTATCAGTAATAACACGGCAAAACCTGCATACAAACGATTGATTATTTTCATAGACTACCCTTAACATTTATTTGCAAAGCACCTTTAACTGTGACCGCAGATAAAAACCACCCCAAGTACATCGGGCGTAATTTAGTATAATGCAAGTGAATGGCTGACTAAGCAATACAGGCCATTAATTAATCATCAAATTTCGGAATTGGTATTAATATAGGTCGATAATTTTTTATAAAGTATCTGCATATCAATCTTCTACATGTCATTCAATTCTGTAGTTTGATGTCTATGTTAAATATTACAGCTTTATCGGAGGAGCTATGAGCACAACAAGCCGCCACCCGGAATCTGACTGCCAGATCCAGCAAAGCTGCGACAGTGACAAACAAACAATAGCGCTGATTATTGAAGCTAAGCCAAAAGATTTAGGCGGTTTTAGCGTGCGACGCAGCTTGCCGGTACGTGAATGCCGCAGTATCGGCCCCTGGCTGTTTTTTGATGAAATGGGCGTGGCAGTGTTTGCTGCCGGCACAGGCGTCAATGTGCGGCCTCACCCGCATATTAATTTAGCCACTGTTACCTACCTGTTTGAAGGAGAAATACTGCATCGTGATTCACTAGGCAGTTATCAGGCCATTACACCGGGCGATATTAACCTGATGGTGGCCGGTAAAGGCATAGTGCATTCTGAGCGGGAACGGCCAGAAGTGACCGCACGCGAACACAGACTGCATGGCCTGCAGCTTTGGATGGCGCTGCCAGAAGCCGATGAAGAAACCGAGCTGGCGTTTTACCATTACCCGTCTGCACAGATCCCTGCAGTGAACCTGGATGGTGTGCCGGTGAGGGTGCTGATTGGCAGCGCCTATGGCCTGCAGTCGCCCGTCAAAACCTTTTACCAGAACTTATACCTCGAAGCTGAACTACAACCCAGCCAAAGCCTTACACTACCCGACTGCGCTGAACGCGGGCTTTACATTGCTGCTGGCCAGGTTAGCTTGCAGCATAGCCTGATAAATGCACATCAGTTGGTGGTGTTAACCGATACCAAGCAGGTGGTCATTAAAGCGCAGCAACCAACACACATTGCGCTGATTGGAGGTGAGGCCATCGGCAAAAGGTATATGGAGTGGAACTTTGTCTCCAGCCGCAAGGAGCGGCTAGAGCAGGCAAAAACCGACTGGCAGCAGGGACGTTTTGCCAAAGTGCCGGGTGATGAACAAGAGTATATTCCTTATCCTTAGCCGCTTAAGCGCAGTGGCAACTGCAAACTAAAGCAGGCGCCCTGCCCAGGTTGACTGGCCAGCTGAATATGTCCCTTGAGGCTGTTGGTCACCAGGTTGTACACTATGGCCAACCCCAAACCACTGCCGCCCTGACCGCGGCGGGTGGTAAAAAATGGCTCAAACACCCGCTTTTTCACCAGGTCGTTCATGCCTTTACCATTGTCTTGCACCTGCAACAACAGCTGATCCCCGGCCAGCGCGTTGGCCCGGATCACTATACTATGCGGCAGAGGCTGCCCGGTAAACGCATGCAGACAGGCATTGATCACCAAATTTGTCAGCACCTGGGCAATGGCACCCGGATAGGTATAGAGGCTGATCTCTGCCGGGCATTGCACGTCAAACTCGACGCTATAGTCCTTGGTGTAAGGCCGCAACGATACCAGAACAGATAAGATGTATTGCCGCAGGTTAATCTGTTGCAGGTCATAGTGTACCTGATCAACAGAGGTTTGCTTAAAGTTGCGGATAAGCTCATCAGCACGCATTAAATTGCGCTCGGCAATGTGCTGGCTTTCCAGAATCTGCAGTAAGCTATGTTCTAATTTGGAGCGGGACAATTCATTAGCACTAAGCTTTTGCAACAGCCGCTCGGTCAGCTCCTTACTGGTTGAATTAGCCGTTAAGGCCACGCCAACAGGGGTATTGACCTCATGTGCTACCCCCACCACTAGTGTACCTAATGACACCATTTTTTCGGCTTCGACTAACTGCGCCTGAGTGGCCTTGAGCTCGGCAATGTTAGCTTCTAGCCGCTCGGTGCGTTGCTGTACCTTTAGCTCTAACTCAGTATTCAGTGCCATTAGCTGCAACTGGTACTGACGTTTTTGGCTGGCGGCCAGTGCCCTGCCGTATAAATCGGCCAACACGGCAACAAAGCTGGTTTCATCAGCTTGCCAATGCCGGGGGGCCCCGGTCTGCTCACAGCAAATAACGCCAATCATGCTACCGGCATGGCGAATGGGCACATCCAGCATAGAATAAATATCGCGGGGTTTAAGGTAGGGATCGCTAAACTCTGCCGTTGCGCTATGGCTGCGGGCGTCATTAGCAACAATGACCCGCTGCTCTGCCAAGGCTTTAAAATAATTTGGGAAATCATTCCGATGCAGAATTAACTCTTCTACTCTTTGCCATTGTTGCTGATCCAGCAGGGCGCGACAAGCAATGCCATGTTCGTCCGGTAAATACAACCAAATACTGACGCGACTCACCTGCAACCCCTGCTGACAAGCTTGTAACAGCATTTTTTCTGCCTGCGGCAACTCCCCCGAATCCAGCAGAGGGTTCATTGACACATCCAACAGTATATTTTCCAGCGATAATTGCATGGTTCTGAGGTAAGCCTTACTAAGGGTTTAAGAACTTCAGTAAATGAGCTTAGCAAGCTTTTCCGAAAAAGGGCAAATTCTTGACATTCGCCAACTATACTTCTGCTGTACACACTCCATGGGTTCAGTATCAACGCCTAAAAGTTACAGCTTTGTCGTAACCAGTAGTCTCAGGTTGCAAGTGTAACCCATTGTAATCAATTGTGTTGTTTTGACAACAGCCCTTCTTTGTTTCTGTAATTTTGCGTAGGCTCAGCCACTTATTAATCAAGTAGGTAGGGTAGAATGTTAATGAAATTTCGTGTAATCACCTTGGGTGTGGCTATGTTGTTTGGCTTAGCGGCCTGTGGTGGCAGCGCTGATAAGGAAGCATAAAAGCCCGAGTTTAGCCAAAGCTATCTGCAGTTTTATCATGGGGCATCAAGTCAGGAACCGGTGCAGCTGCAGCTGAATGACAGCCAGCTGTCTCAGCTCAACCTGGGGCAAGCCTCCACATTACGTACGTTAGAGAATGTTGAGTATGACGTCAGCTTTACCTCAGTACATAGCCAGCAACTGCTGCTGGAAGACAGCTTAACCCTGAAAACGGGTTATAAACATTTACTGATCCTGGCAGAAGATCAGGGTGAACCCAGCTTGTTATCAGTGGCATTTGATCGCAACGCAAAGCTTGATCAGCAATTTATGCTGACCCTGACCAACCTGTCTCAGCAGTACCCGCAACTGGATATCCATTTAGCTAAAGCCAACGACGATTTTTCTAAAGCCGAATTAATTGATCAACTCAGTGCATTAGAAGTGAGCTACCCAGCGGAAAAGCTGGCGCGCGGACATTACAGCCTGTTTTTAACTGCGGCAGGGCAGCAGCAGGTGCTGTTCCACAGCCAGAGTTTTAACTTTCAATACAACAGCACTTACAGCCTGATAGTGCGCGACCAACAAGGGCCGCTGGCTGAGCAGTTGGTGGTAGATTTGCTGCTTAACTCCAATGTCACTGATCAGCTGGTACACCGTTTTGCGCCAGCGCAGTTCCGCTTATACAACAGTATGCAGCCGGTACAGATTAGGCTTGATCAGGCGCCACTGATGTCGTTAAACCAGGCAGAGTTCAGTGACTACACTGAGTTGACGCAGGGCGATTATCAGTTATCGGTAGAGGATGAAGCGGCCAACCCGCTACTCAGTAATCAGTTACTGAGCCTGCAACAAGCCCAAAGTAAAGTTGTCGTGTTGTTTCAGGACAGCGCAGGGCAAGCCAGAAACCTGCAATACCTTGAAGCCAACCGGCCGCAGCGGCATCAGCATGATGTCACCGTAATCAATACCAACCACACCTTTGAGCAGCTGCACCTGTACTTTGTGCGCGAACATGAGACCATTCAGAATGCCCAATATAAGGTGCAAAAACTCGCTATAGGTGGCAAACAGCAGATCCGGCTGCCCTCTACCCCAGTATCCCTGGCGCTCACGGCTGTGAGTAGCAATGGCAATGAGTTATTACTGGAGAAAACGGCACTGCAAACCTTGCAACAAGGCCGGCACTATTTAATCAGCCTGGAGCACGACCCGGCCAGCCCCAATGATGTCAAATTAAGGCTGATTTACTAATCTCACCGCGATATGGTAACAGACAACCTGGATCTGGGTTGTCTGTTGCTGTTTGTTGCAAGCTTCATTTAAACATCAAAATTTAGTGTGCCACTACAATGTCGCACTTGGCATTATGAACGGTGTTATGGTCGACGTTAGCTTACTGGAAGATATTTCTGCTGCCTTACACTATAGTGCAATAAACAAGAAATAATATGATGGCACTACCTATCCATCAGCAACATACTGGTAATTACAATGCGCACAATTCTGTTGTTGATGTTCATCTTTTGCGGCCAGCTCAGTGCAGAGCAAAAAACGCTCTCTGTCGCCGTTAATATTGGCCCGCCCTGGGCGTTTTTTCAGGAAGGTACAGGCGTAACCGGCATTGATGTTGAAATCATCCGCCACATTTTTAAGGAAATGGGCTATCACACCGAATTTCACCTGCTGGGTTATAGCCGGCTGATTAAAGAGTTTAATGAGGGCAAGTATGATGTTGCCAGCCCCGCCGCCTTTGCCTCTGAACAGGGCCATTTAACCGACAAATATCTGCCGTTTCACGATGTGGCGGTATCTTTAGATACACATCAGCACAACATTAATGACATTGCAGATTTAAAAGGTAAAAAAGTCATTGCCTATCAATTTGCCAGCTCAGTACTGGGCGAGGCATTTGCCAAGGTAGTGAAAGACGCCAATTATTTGGAGGTCGCTGAACGGGAATTACAGTTAACCTTGCTGGTAAACGACAGAACGGATGTGGTGATTGGCGAGCGACGCTTATTAAGTTATATCCTGCAACAGCATTATCCAAATCATAAACTGACCATCCACCCGATTTTTACCATTCAGGCTTATGGCGCTATTGTCAAAGACCCACTGTTACAACAGCAGTTTAATAAAGAACTTGCCAGGCTTAAAGCGTCGGGCATGTACGAGCAAATACTGAGCCAGTGGCCTTGAAATTCCTAGTGCCCTGTATTTTGAGTTCGCTGACAATTAAATTAATTCTTCAAATTTTGAGCTAGGATCCATCCGCTGATGCAGTATTCTCGCCACGTCAATGCCGTGGTCAGCAGGCAAATAATAAATGCAATGTTTACCCGACGGAAAGCTTTTTACACCGACAAAAATGTCGACTCTAGTCCTCCCTAAATTGGGGTTGTGCGCCAAAGTCACCAGCGTATTATGTATATTCTGCATATAGATTTTGGCTTGTTGCACGCCCCACAGGGCAATAGTAGTGGCAACAATTTCCTGAACATCGATCTCAGCTAGTGGTGAAAGCTGATATTCAGCCATTAACGCTATGCTCCACCTCAGCAAAAATATCTAAAACATTTTTAGACGATTTTTTGCCTGCCGCTAACTGCTCAACTCCGCGTAATACTTCTTGCTGTAAAAGCTCAAGCTGTTGTTGTTTAACAAGATCTCTTTCAAAGAGTAATCTTAAAGCATCCCGTATAACTTCGCTAGCGGAGGTATAGAGCCCCGAAGCAAGCTTTTCATTGATCCGTTTTTCAAATTCTGCGCCCAACGAAATATTCATATTCCACCTCACAAAATCAAACACAACATAAGCATAATATGCGCATTAA
>NZ_DAINOE010000104.1:0-9441 GCF_036735525.1 Arsukibacterium sp.
CCCGCTTTAACGACCCACGCACTGTTGAAGTGACCACTGAAGCAGTACGTTTAGTGTCGTCATTGCAAGGCTCTATTGGCGATTGGGATTGGGAAAGTGCGGTGTTATTGTCCCGTTCAAAATCTACCCAGGAAGCGGTAGCTGGTATTTATAACCGTTATAAATACCATGCAGCTATTGCTGGTGAGCTTTGTCAAAACGGGACTGTTGCCAGCTTTGATAGCGGCAGCCTGAATTGCGGCAGCAGCAGCCTGGCCGGTTTTTACAATCCATTTGTGCAAAACAATGCTGCTAATGAAGCCATCCTGGCACTGGCTCAAGAAGTGCCTACTCGTGATGGCTTAAGCACTCTCTATGGTTGGGATGCCCGTTTCAGTGGTGAGCTCTTTGAATTCAGGGACAACATTGTAAGTGCAGCCTTTGGTGTAGAACTACGTAAAGAAAAAATCAGTGATGAGCCGTCTTTAAATGCTCAGGCACAGTTTGAAAACGGCTACCTGGTTGATGTATTCGGCTTTGGTTCTAGTTTTTCAGAGGCCAGCCGCAGCCAGGCGGCAGCATTTGCCGAATTCTATGTGCCTTTATCTGACAGCGTAGAGTTATTGGCTGCCGGTCGTTATGATAACTACAACGATTTTGGCGGTACCTTTAACCCTAAAATCGGCTTTACCTGGCGACCCACTGACGAGTTAATTTTCCGCGCGTCATGGGCAACCTCGTTCCGTGCTCCCTCACTGACTCAGGCCGGTGTTAAATTAAGAACTACTACTGCCCGTTATGACTGTTCTGCCAATGATTTGGTAAATCAGTTCTATTGTGGTGGCCAGGGTGGTACTGGCACTCCTAATGTACTGGAACTGGGTAATCCGGATCTGCGTGCAGAAACCTCAGAGTCGGTCAGCGTCGGTTTTGGCTGGAGCCCAACCCGCGATACTACTTTAACGGTAGATTACTGGCAGTTTGAACACAAACGCCTGGTGGATACCGACATGACAGCGGCCTTAGCGCGCAGTATTACTGACGTCACGCAGCGCCACTGTGGCTTAGTCCCTGAAGGTGCAACAGGTATAGCGTTAAATACCAGTGCCGCAGTCGGGCGCGATCGCTTTAATGTTTGTGATGTCGTGGATAGCCAAGGCCGGAATCTTACTGATGCCAATGCCAATATGACCGAAATTCTTAATAACTGGGTCAGCTCTACCCCAGCAAGGATTAACAGCCTGCCACTGCTACGCGACCATATTATTCAACTGGATAACGTTGGTCAGCAAACGGTAAAAGGTGCTGATGTACGCTTTAAACATACGCTGGATTTTGCCGGTGGACGTTTAGGCCTGGATCTGGATTGGACTCACTACCTGTCATTTGAGCGCAATAAAGCCGGCTCAGATGAGATAGAGTCGTTGGTGGGCACTTACCGTTATCCACGCAACATTGGTAGTGCTCGGGTATCATGGCGCGGTGAAGCGATATTTATGGGTTTATCAGCGCAATACACCTCGTCTTATGCCGATGATATCAGCCGCTTACGTACCCGTAATATTATCGAGATGGAAGATCTTGGCGTATTAACAGCAGACGGTACCCGTAATGTTGCTGCCTGGACTACGTTAAAAGCCAATATCGGCTATGACTTTGAAAACGCAGCTATTAGCTTAACCGTTAATAACCTACTGGATCGTGACCCACCAAGCGTTTATGGCTCGGCTCGTGGCTTCGATTCTATTAACCATGATGCGCTAGGCCGTAACTATCGCCTATCCTTTACTTACTTCTTTTAAGTAAAACATGGCAGGAGGGAGAGCTTGCTCTCCCTTTTTCTTTACGCGATAGCACAGGTTAACGTTATGTCTGTAACTACAAAAAAACCGGTGTCGATGCCGGATGCCTTTGTCATTTTATTTTTTGTAATGATACTGGCGGCCATCGCATCACACCTCATCCCGGCCGGCTCCTTCGATATTATCGAGGTGGCCGCTGAAACTGACAGTGCGGTAAAAACCAAAAGCCGTATTGATCCTGGTAGCTTCCAACTTGATCTCGACGGTGATTACGGTGTGCCTTTATTTGCCGAAGGTGGCGGAATTGGCTTTTTTAATTATGCCTTTGAAGGCTTGGTCTCAGGTTCCAAATGGGGCTCAGCTGTTGGCGTAGTGGCTTTTATTCTGCTTACCGGTGGTGCTTTTGGCATTATTATGAAAACAGGCGCTATCCATAACGGCATACTGGCGTT
The DNA here is from genome assembly GCF_036735525.1 of Arsukibacterium sp. Taxonomy (NCBI): domain Bacteria; kingdom Pseudomonadati; phylum Pseudomonadota; class Gammaproteobacteria; order Chromatiales; family Chromatiaceae; genus Arsukibacterium; species Arsukibacterium sp. Next base: position 2,234 of record NZ_DAINOE010000104.1, read on the forward strand.
AATTGACAAAACGAAACGGCTGGATTTTTTATTTATCCCCATTATGTTTGTGTTGTTTTCGTTAGGTGGCGCCATTTTCGGCATGGGTGAAGAAGCGATTGCTTTTTGCATAGTGCTGCTACCGCTGATGCTTGCCTTAGGCTATGACGCCATCACCACTGTACTGGTTACCTATATAGCCACTCAAATCGGCTTCGCCACCAGCTGGATGAACCCTTTTAATGTGGCAATAGCCCAAGGTATCGCCGAAATTCCATTAATGTCCGGTTCGGAATTTCGTATTGCAATGTGGTTAGTCTTCACCTTGTTTGGGGTGATTTTTACCATGCGCTATGCATCGAAAATTAAGCAGCAACCTGAACTATCGCTTAGTTATCACACGGATCAGCTTATTCGCAGCGAACAGCAAGAACAAGCCAGCAGCAGCTACACCACATTGGATAGCATTATCCTATTGGTGTTTTTTGCAGGCCTGGGCTGGATTATCTGGGGCGTAACGGTAAGGGAATACTATATACCGGAAATTGCCAGTCAGTTTTTTACCATCGGTCTGGTGGTGGCTTTAGTGGCGGTGCTGGGTAAACGCTTTAGCGTCAATGATGCAGCAGACGGCTTTAAACATGGCGCAGCAGAATTATTGCCCGCGGCATTAATTGTGGGTATGGCCAAAGGCATAGTACTAATGTTGGGCGGAGACAATCCGGAATCCCCTTCAGTGCTAAATACGCTGCTCTATTACTCAGGCCAGGCGCTGGGCGATTTACCCTCTTACTTATCGGCCTGGTTGATGCTAGTGATCCAATCGGTGTTTAACTTTTTTGTCGCCTCAGGCTCCGGCCAGGCGGCGCTGACTATGCCACTTATCGCCCCGCTGGCCGATTTAGTCGGACTATCGCGGCAAATTGCGGTATTAGCTTTTCAATTAGGCGATGGCCTGACCAATTGCATTATTCCCACCTCCGCCGCCTTAATTGGTTGCCTGGGTGTCGTCCGTGTTGACTGGACTGTCTGGCTTAAATTTGTCTGGAAACTGCAATTATGGCTGTTTGCTTTGGCGTCCGGTTTTATGTTGCTTGCGGTGGCCATTAGTTATCAATAATGAGGTTATCTTGGAACAGATTATTTTAATTAAAAACGCACAAGTGCTGGCACCAGAGCCTCTGGGTCGCAGGGATGTACTAATTAGCGGTAATAGTATTGCTGCTATTGGTGAGAACTTTAGTGTCGCTGACAGTAACTTGCCTGTGACGGTAATAGATGCCTCAGAGCACTATCTGGTACCGGGTTTTGTCGACTCATTAGTGCATTTTATTGGTGGTGGTGGTGAAGGCGGCTTTGCTACGCGCACCCCGGAAATGCAATTAACCGATGCCACCCTGGGCGGTGTTACTACTGCTATCGGTGTATTGGGCACTGATGCGACTACCCGCACCCTCACTAACCTGCTGGCCAAAGCACATGCACTGCAAATTGAGGGGATTAGCACCTATTGCCACACCGGTTCTTATGAAATCCCCTGTCGTACTGTTACCGGTAACATTACTGATGATTTAATTTTAATTGATAAAATTATTGGCGTGGGTGAAATTGCCATTAGCGATCACCGCTCCTCGCAACCGACTATCAGTGAAATACGCAAAGTGGCTGCTGCCGCACGGGTGGGCGGCATGCTATCAGGCAAAGGAGGTATCGTCAGTGTGCATGTTGGCGCCGGCGACAGCCTGTTACAGCCACTGTTTGATGCGGTAACAGGCTCAGAGCTGACGGTAAAACAGTTTTATCCCACTCATATGAACCGCAACAATGCCGTGTTTGAATCGGGGTTACGCTTCGCTAAAGCCGGTGGTGTCATTGATTTTACCACCAGCACCACTGACTATGATTTAAAACATGGCGAAGTAGCAGCGGCCCAGGCACTGGCCCGGGCACTGCAAGCCGGTATTCCTGCGATGCAGCTAACCTTAAGCTCTGATGGCAATGCCAGCCTGCCTATTTTTAACGAGGATGGCGACTTGCTGGGGTTACAGGTAGGACAGGTGCGTACTTTGTATCAATCGGCCCGTGAAGCTGTGCAGCAATATCATGTCAGTTTAGCCGATGCGATAACGGCGATAACGGCGGCACCTGCCGCTGTGCTGGGGTTAAAGCAAAAAGGCCGGATCGCTGTGGGACTGGATGCCGATCTGGTGCTGTTACGCCATGATGATTTAACTATCGATCAGGTATTTGCCATGGGTAAGCAGCTGGTGGCTGCCGGTCAACCCTTGGTTAAAGGCACCTTTGAGCCATAAACGCATAAATATATTACTTTGTGTACTATAGAAAAGTGTAAAAAAGCTGCTTAGGCAGCTTTTTTTTATGCCATTTTGCCATCATTGTGCGAAATAGCGCCAATTCATGTAATTTATTTTCATTTTCAAAAGTCAGCTTACCTGCGATAAGCGCAACACTAAGCAAGAAATCTCAGCTTGCTTTTTGCGTTATTTCTGGGTATATCTGTTAACCTCTGCATGTTTAGATGGCTAAATGCTTCTGGGGAATCACCCTGTGCCCTTTGACCTCTGACACAGTTATCGTTATTTTCTTTCAGCAGCGACACTTAGACACTAAAAGAATAATAATCCATTTTTTGTGAATAGTTATTAATTACAGGCACGGTTGGGAGGTGAATTATGGCGTTGTATCAGCATAGTCAGGCAAGGGAGAACTGCGGCTTTGGACTGATCGCTCACCTGGAAGGGGTGGCCAGTCACCGCATTGTCAGAACCGCCATTAATGGCCTGGATCGCATGCAACACCGGGGCGGCATTTCGGCCGATGGTAAAACCGGCGACGGTTGTGGCCTTTTAATGCAAAAGCCTGACAGTTTTTTCAGAGCCATCGCCGAAGAACAAGGTTGGAACCTGGCCAAAAAATATGGCGTTGGTATGATTTTTTTAAGTCAGGATCCGGTGAAAGCGGCGCTGGCTAAAGACATTATCAACAAAGAAATTGCCCGAGAGACCCTGAGCCTGGTGGCCTGGCGCAAAGTGCCGATTGACAGCAGTGTCTTAGGCCCACTGGCTCTAAACTCTATGCCACACATTGAGCAGGTTATTGTTAACGCCCCCCATGGCTGGGGCGATCATGATTTAGAACGCCGCTTATATATGGTAAGGCGCAGAGTTGAGCAGCAGCTGACGGCTGACAGTGACTTTTATATTCCGAGTTTTTCTTCACTGGTTGCGGTGTTTAAAGGCCTGATGATGCCGGCTGATTTGCCACGCTTTTACACTGACCTGGCCGATATCCGTATGGAAACGGCGATTTGTGTCTTCCACCAACGCTTTTCGACCAATACCATGCCACGCTGGCCCTTAGCACAGCCATTTCGCTTTTTAGCGCATAACGGTGAAATTAATACCATTACCGGCAACCGGCAGTGGGCCCGTGCCCGTCAGTACAAATTTGCCTCACCCTTATTACCTGACTTGCAGGACGCCGCGCCCTTTGTCGGCCAAACCGGCTCAGACTCCAGCTCATTGGATAATCAGTTAGAATTGCTGTTGGCTGGTGGCATGGATTTATTCCGCGCCATGCGCTTGCTGGTACCACCAGCCTGGCAAGGCAATAAAGTGATGGATGACAATTTAAAAGCCTTTTATGAGTTTAACTCTATGCATATGGAGCCCTGGGATGGCCCGGCCGGCATAGTGCTTACCAATGGCCAGCATGTCGCCTGTAATCTGGATCGTAACGGCTTGCGCCCTGCCCGTTTTGTTATTACCCGCGATAAGCTGATCACCTTAGCCTCTGAAGTGGGCATTTGGGATTACACGCCGGATGAAGTGGTGGAAAAAGGCCGGGTTGGTCCAGGTGAAATGCTGGCGATTGACACCACTACCGGCAAAATCTGGCGCTCAGATGAGATTGATCAGGATTTAATGCAGCGGCATACCTATCGCAGCTGGCTAAATGAAAATGTGAAGCGCTTAGTGCCCTATGAGCAATACGAAACGGATTTAATTGGCAAAAGGGTCTTTAGCGACGACGAGATGCTGGTGCTGCATAAGCTATTTAATTACAGCTATGAAGAAATCGACCAGGTGATGACAGTACTGGCAAAAGACGGTCAGGAAGCGGTAGGCTCTATGGGTGATGATACCCCTATGGCGGTATTATCACGCAAACCCCGAACCCTGTATGATTACTTCCGTCAGCAATTTGCTCAGGTCACTAACCCGCCGATAGATCCGCTACGCGAAGCACATGTGATGTCGCTGGCGACCAGCATTGGCCGTGAGCATAACGTGTTTAAAGAAACCGCCGGCTATGCCCGTCGTATCCAGTTTGAATCACCGGTGATGATGTACTCGGATTTAAAGCAGTTACGCCAGGCTGATGAGAAGTACTATAAAAACCAGGTATTTTCGCTAAATTATGACCCGCAAAAACTCAGCTTGCAGCAGGCTATCGAGCAGTTAACCATAGATACCATCAGCGCTGTGCGCGACAACAATGTGGTGCTGGTGATTTTGACCGATCGTAAAATTGCGCAGGGTTTAGTGCCTATCCCAGCCGCCATGGCAGTGGGTGCGGTGCAACAGGCGCTTGTCAGGGCACAGCTGCGCTGTGACTCAAACATTATTATTGAAACGGCGACTGCGCGCGATCCGCACCATTTTGCCGTGTTAATTGGCCTGGGCGCGACCGGTATTTACCCGTTTTTAGCCTATGAAACCGTAGAGCAACTGGTTGAAAAAGGCACTATTAGCCTTAGTGCCCGCCAGGCCGTATTAAATTACCGCAAAGGCATTAATAAAGGCCTGTTTAAAATCATGTCGAAAATGGGTATTTCAACCGTTGCCAGCTATCGCTGCTCAAACCTGTTTGAAGCCGTGGGTATTCACCAGAATGTGATGCAGCTGTGTTTTGCCGATATCCCCTCGCGTTTAAGTGGCGCTGATTTCAGCGACTTTGAACAAGACACCCAGCAACTGGCCAATATCGCCTGGTTAAAGCGCAAGCCATTAAACCATGGCGGTTTATTAAAATATGTGCATGATGGCGAATACCATGCCTATAACCCGGATGTAGTGCAAACGCTGCAAAAAGCTGTACGTAGCGGCAGCTATGAGGATTATCAGCAATATAGCACCCTGGTGAACCAGCGCCCGGTCACTCATATCCGCGATCTGTTTAATTTAAGCCAAAACAGCAACAGTATTGATTTGGCCGAGGTAGAAGCGGCTGAGCTGTTATATCCGCGCTTTGACAGTGCTGCCATGTCTATAGGTGCCCTTAGCCCGGAAGCACATGAAGCCCTGGCCATCTCCATGAACCGCTTAGGTGGCCGCTCTAATTCGGGTGAAGGTGGTGAAGATCCGCGCCGCTTTGGTACCGAGAAAAACTCGAAGATTAAGCAAGTCGCCTCTGGCCGCTTTGGGGTAACGCCGCATTACTTAGTTAATGCTGAAGTGATTCAAATCAAGGTTGCGCAAGGCGCTAAGCCGGGCGAAGGCGGCCAGCTTCCCGGTGAAAAAGTCACCGCTGAAATTGCCCGCTTACGTTACTCGGTGCCAGGGGTAACCTTAATATCGCCGCCACCGCACCATGATATTTACTCGATTGAAGATTTAGCCCAGCTGATTTTCGATTTAAAACAGGTGAATCCTCAGGCGCTTATTTCGGTAAAACTGGTGTCAGAGCCCGGCATCGGCACCATTGCCACTGGTGTGGCCAAAGCCTATGCCGATTTAATTACCGTATCTGGCTATGACGGTGGCACCGGCGCCAGCCCGCTGACTTCAGTAAAATATGCGGGCAGCCCCTGGGAGCTGGGCTTGGCAGAGGTGCATCAGGCGCTGGTTGAGAACGGCCTGCGTGACCGCGTGCGTTTGCAGGTAGACGGTGGCCTGAAAACCGGCCTGGATGTGATTAAAGCCGCTATTTTAGGCGCCGAAAGCTTTGGCTTTGGCACAGGCCCTATGGTGGCACTGGGCTGTAAGTTTTTACGCATCTGCCATTTAAATAACTGTGCTACCGGTGTGGCCACCCAGGATGCGACACTGCGCCGCGATCACTTTACCGGCTTGCCGGAAATGGTAATGAACTACTTTATCTTTTTAGCCCGTGAAGTACGCGAGCTGATGGCGCAACTGGGTGTGACTGAATTGACTCAATTGATCGGCCGCACCGATTTACTGGACTATAAAACAGCCGAAACACAAAAACAGGCTCGACTGGATTTATCACCCATTTTACAAGCCAGTAGTGTTAGTTCAGAGCGGGCACTGCATTGTGTGCAAAAAAACACGCCCTTTGATCCGGGCGCACTTAACCAGCAATTGCTGGCACGCTGTGAACAGATGGTGCTGCGCAAAACCGGCGGCCAGTTAACCCTGCCTATTCGTAATACCGACAGATCGGTCGGTGCGGCGTTATCAGGCTTTATTGCCCGTCAGCACGGTAATCAGGGCATGGCCACAGAGCCGGTGCGACTGAAGTTTATTGGTACCGCAGGCCAGAGTTTTGGGGTGTGGAACGCCGGTGGCTTGTATCTGTCGTTACAGGGTGATGCTAACGACTATGTGGGTAAGGGTATGACCGGCGGCCAAATCGCTATTTACCCGGCCAAAGGCGCCAGCTTTGCTAAAAACGGCTTTACCATTGCCGGTAATACCTGTTTATACGGCGCCACCGGCGGCCGCTTATATGCTGCGGGTCAAGTTGGCGAGCGCTTTGCAGTGCGTAATTCCGGTGCCTTAGCGGTAGTGGAAGGCACTGGCGATAACTGCTGTGAATATATGACCGGCGGTGTGGTAGTGGTGCTGGGCTGTACCGGGGTCAATTTTGGTGCCGGTATGACCGGTGGCTTTGCTTATTTACTTGATGAGCAAGACGATTTGAGCCTGCGCTTAAACGCCGAACTGGTTGAGGCGCTGGATGTCAGCACGCCAATACTGCAGGAGCACCTGCGCAGCTTGTTGCACCAGCATGTAGAAGAAACCGGCAGTGATAAAGCGCAAAAAATCTTAAATGATTTTGGCAACTATTTAAGCAAGTTTAAGCTGGTAAAACCGAAAACCAGCGATGTAAACACCTTGCTTGGACACCGCGCCCGCTCGTCAGCGGAGTTGCGGGTACAGGCGATGTAAGGAGACGTTATGGCACAGAATGTATACCAGTTTATTGACGTAAAACGGATTGATCCGCCAAAACGCTCACAC
>NZ_DAINOE010000105.1:0-9389 GCF_036735525.1 Arsukibacterium sp.
CGGGCATGGCGATCACTACACTCAAGGTTAAGCAAATAGCTAAACTGATGAGTAAGCTCATCGGTAGCCGCATCATGGGCTGGTGAAAGCGGGGGTTTACCATTCCTGAACTACTCCTGGTGGCGCATTGTGCTGACGTCGCTTCTGGTTTTCTAAATACATGCGGTTTCTGAGTAATAAGCCCGGATCATCCTGCACTTTACGTAGCAAGTTATCCAGCTCTTGCTGTTGCTCCGGCGTGGCATTGGGCCAGGTTTCACGGATCGCTGCTTGTTGCTCCCGCTCCGGCTCGGGCATAGCGGCGTCGTCTTGCTCTGTTAAGGCTTGCATCTCTTGCTGCTGTTGCTCATCAGCAGCATTTTGTTGTTCATCCGGCTGCTGGGGTTGTGCTGAAGATGGTTGCTGATCTTCAGAGTCTTGTTCATCAGATTGCTGTTCGCTACTATTTTCGCTGTTTTGTTGGTCAGCTTCATCGGATGACTGCTGCTCTTCTTGTTGTTCAGATTGTTGATCTTGCTGCTGGCTTTGCTGTTGATCTGAGGAGGATTGTTGCTGCTCTTGCTGCTCTAACAACTGTTGCATGATAAGGGCATTCTGTTGTGCCGCTGCATGTTCAGGCGCCAGTTCAAGTGCTTGTTGATAGGAATCCAGCGCTTCAGCAAAGCGTTGCTGCAACGCCAGGGCATTGCCCAGATTATGCAGGTTGTCGGCCGAGCGTTGTTGCTGCAGAGCAGTGCGGTAATGTTGCTCTGCTTGCTGGTAGTTGCCATGACGATAAGCGGCATGGCCTTGCCATTGCGGATCCGTAAAAGCCTGCTCAGCCCGCACATAATCTTGTTGCTGGTAGGCCTCTGCGGCCTGCTGTTGCCGGCTTTGCCATAAGTCACGCCAGCTGAAGGCTTCGGCACTGGGTAGGTATGCAAAGGGGAGTATCAATAATACCGGCGCGCGTTTGGCCAGATAAAGCGCTAATGGCAACAGTAACCAGACTAAGTAAATAGCATTATCCTGCCATTGATCGCCTGTTAACGCCTCGCTGGCTTGTTCGGTCAGAGCGCTGGCTGTTCTGGTATTCAGCAGATGCGTCAAATCACTGTTATCTGGGCTGGCTGTGGCAAAGTGGCCGCCACCACGTCGGGCCAGTTGTTGTAATTGTTCTAAGGGTACCCTGGGAATGACCACACCGCCCTGGGCATTTTTCAGTAGTTCGCCATTGTCCATGCGCACTACGGCACCCTCAGTGGTACCAAAAGCCAGAATAGACAGTCTGTGCGGCCAACGATTTAATAGATCCAGTATGGGTTGATAGCTGTTCGGATCAAAACCGTCGGCGAATAGCACCACATGGCCACTGGGATATCCCGCTTGCAACAGCAGTTCATTGGCCTGATTCAGCGCCGCTAACACGTTGGAGCCCTGAGCCGGCATGATCTCTGGCAGCAGAGCGGGTATTTGTAAGCGAACATTATTGTGATCAGGGGTCAGCGGCGAAATAACAAAGGCATCTGCCGCGAAGCTAATCAGTGCCAAATCCCCTTCGGTAATAGCATCGACTAAATCCAGTGCTTTAAAGCGTTGTTGGGTCAGCCGGTCAGGGACCATGTCGGTGGCGCGCATCGACATTGACATATCCATCACCAATACCGTGGCGGTTTTTGAGGTCAGTACCGGTTGGGGTAATTGTTGCCAGCTGGGGCCACTTAATGCCAGTGCTGTTAAGCACCAGCACAGCGCCAGCATAGGTAAGGCCAGCGGTTGACGCTGCTGCAACTGTTGGCCGTTTAGCAGTAGTGACTGCAAATGGGGGGCAATAAGTTGCTGCCAGCCACTGTTATGCTGACGGAAGCGCCAGATTAACAGCCATAACAGCAACGCAGGCAATATACTGAGCAACCACCAGGGGCGTAATAAATGAATATCAGCGAGCATAGTGTTTTATCCTCTGCCAATCTAAACGCAACAGGGCTAAAGCGAAAGAGAACAGCAAGGCTGCGGCCAACGGCCAATGCAACAGGCTGTATTGTGGCCGGTATGTCAGCTCATCACGGCTTATTGGTTCAAGCTGATCGAGTAACTGATAAATTTCAGCCAGCTCACGTGGGCTGCGCGCCCGGAAATAACGGCCACCGGTTTCCTCGGCTAATTGCTGCAACAAGGTTTCATCCAGATCATGTGAGGGGTTGACCCTACGTCGACCAAGGATAGTTTGTTGCATCATTTCTTCGGCGCCCAGGCCAACAGTGTGAATTTTTACGCCTGCGGCTTTGGCCAGGGTTAAGGCTTCCTGTGGCTGCAGGTTGCCGGCATTATTACTGCCATCACTAAGTAAAATCAGTACTTTATTACTGGAGTCGTACTCGTTAAGGCGTTTTACCGCTAAGCCCACGGCCTCACCAATGGCGGTACGTTGGCCCACCAGCCCCATCACGCTATCGTCCAGAAAACCTTGTACAGTTTGCAGATCAAAGGTAAGCGGCGTTTGCTGATAGGCGGCGTCGGCAAATAAAATTAAACCGACTCTGTCGCCCTGACGCTGGGCAATAAAATCACGTAAAACCGTTTTCATTGCCTCTAAGCGGGTCATGCTTTGGCCTTGAATGCTCATATCGGCCATGTTCATCGAACCTGATAAATCCAGAGCCAGCATCAAATCCCGACCTTGCTGCGGCAGAGTCACTGGCTGACCCAGCCAGCGCGGCTGGGTGGCGGCTAATAGCAGCAGTATCCAAATGATAGCACCTAAAAGTTGATAACCACTTAACCTTGCCTGCGGCCTGGACATTCGCAGTTGTCCCAATTTGGCTAGGGCGGGTAGTTGCAACGCAACCTGTTGCTGATCACGCCGTTTTTTGATCAACAATGGCAAGGGCAGCAGCAATAATAACCAGGGGTAACTGAACTCAAGCATGGGCAGACTTCACTTTAAACGAGAGTTGCTGTGCCAATTGCTGCAACTGAGCACGCTGGCAACGTCGGCAAAATTGCAGCGCAGCCTGGCGGAATTGCTGTAAGTGTTCTGGTGTGGCGCGATCTTGATACAGCAGACTAGCCAGATCAGGTAGTGGCTGAACATTGTGCTGTTGCAGCGCGGCTTGCCACTGCTCGACAGAGGCGGTGAGCAAGGGGTGAGCCGGGGCATAATGTTGCACCAGCATTTTCAGCAGCTGATTAATCTGGCTGGCACTATCGGGCTGCTGCATATCAAGCATCAACAATAGTTGTTCGGTATAACGTCTGGCGGCGCCTTGTTGGTAATGCCGCCAATAGCGCCATGCCACATATGCCAGGGCCAGCACTGCCAATAACAGCAGTAGCCAATGAACAGGGGCAAATTGCCACTGGACGCTTAATTCTGACTCAATAATATCGGCTAACATGGCTTCTAAAGAGAGTGGCTCAGACACGGCGGCGTTGCTCCAATTGAGTTAGCACTGGTGCAGCGGCTGAAATCTCCAGCCATTTACAGCCTAACTGCTTAAGTTGTCGCTCTTGCAGCTGAGCGCTTTGTTGCTGCTGCTGTTGATAGCGTTGTTGCAGATTCCGATCGCCTAAATTCAGTAAGCTTATGTGTTGCTGATGCATGACTGCCGCTTCGCCACTGGCAAAATCGGGTAGGGCTTGCTCCAGCGGATCGGATAACTGGCAACAATACACTTCATTATGTTGGCGGATAGCCCTGACATGTCTGAGTGCATCAGCATTTAAGCCGGCAAAATCAGAAATCACATACAATAAGCTTCCCGGGCGAACTAACCGTCGCATTTGCCTCAGGGCTTGTGCCAGAGATAACCCCGTTTGTTGGGCACTAGTGGCGGCCTGATGTACTTCAGTAAGGGCATGAAAATAGCGTAATACGCCATGCGTACGACTTTGCGGTTTTAACTCCAGATGGCGCTGGCTGCTAAACACTAAGCCGCCGAGTTTGTCGCCCCGCTGTTTAACATGCCAGGCCAACACGGCCGCCAAATGCGCGGCCTGCACCGATTTAAACAACAAGGCAGAGCCAAAACGCATGCTGTTACTCAGATCGGTTAAGATAAAAACCGGCCGCTCTTTTTCTTCGCGAAACAATTTGGTATGCACTTTGCCGGTGCGAGCGGTAACCCGCCAGTCAATAGTACGTACATCATCGCCATTCTGATAATGCCGTACTTCGTCAAATTCCATGCCGCGGCCTTTAGTGCGCGCCAGGTAACTGCCAGCCAATTTACTCTGAATGACCATACCGGGAGATAAATCGAGCACCTTGGTATGGCGCTGGTACTGCAATAGCTCCGCCAAACCAAGGTCAGTGCCATTGGCATGGCTTTGAGCTAACCAATCATCTGCAACAAAGCGGTTAATACTCATAGGCTCAGGGTACCGGAACCCGTTTAATAATATCGCTCAAGACATCATCAGTACTAATACCCTCAGCTTCAGCGGTATAGCTGAGAATTAAGCGGTGGCGAAGTACATTATGAAACACTGCCTGTATATCATCTGGCGTGACAAAATCGCGTCCGGCTAACCAGGCTTTGGCGCGGGCACAACGCTCTAAAGCGATACTGGCCCGCGGGCTGGCACCGTAGCTAATCCAGCTGGCCAATTCATTACTGTAAGCGGCAGCATTACGGGTGGCCATAATAAGTTGCACTATATAGTGCTCCAGGCTCTCGGCCAGATGCAGCGCTAAAATAGCCTGGCGGGCGGCAAAAATATCGTCCTGAGTAATGGGCACCACCGGCTCGACCGCTTTTAACATGGCTTCATTGCGAGTCAGCCGCAGTATTGCTAATTCGGTGTCGGCATCCGGGTAATCTACTTTTAAATGCAGCAAAAAGCGGTCCAGCTGTGCTTCTGGTAAGGGGTAGGTGCCTTCCTGCTCTAACGGGTTTTGTGTCGCCATCACCAAAAACAGCGGCGGCAGCGGGTAGGTATTACGGCCTACGGTGACTTGTTTTTCTGCCATGGCTTCGAGCAACGCAGATTGCACTTTAGCCGGGGCACGGTTTATTTCATCGGCCAGAATAATATGATGAAACAAAGGCCCGGCCTGAAATTCAAATTTACCGGTTTCTGGCCGGTAAATATCGGTACCGGTTAAATCCGCCGGTAATAAATCGGGGGTAAACTGTATGCGGTGAAACTCACCTTCAACCCCTTGTGCCAGTGCATTAACCGCGCGGGTTTTCGCCAGGCCCGGCGGTCCTTCCACCAGTAAATGCCCGTTTGCCAGCAGTGCCAGTAAAATACCTTCAGTTAAGGCCGGTTGACCCAGTACCTGAGAGTCAAGATAAGTTTTAAGAGCAGAAAAGGCTTGTATCATAATGATTTATTTTCTTTATTGTTGTGAATATTAATTGCGTGTTTTCACCCAAAAGCGCTGCAAAGCAGCTAGGCTAAGACGATATTGTAGATATAAGGTTCCCTTGGGCAGAAAACAAGAGCCGCAAAACAACGGTTTTCATTTAGTGAAAGTGCCGTTACAATCAGTCATCAATTAGAGGTCAGACCTGTAAGCTGATCACATCTTAACACGAGGATAGTCATGACAGCGCCCATTAAACTCAGTACCCGCCAGGGTGAACGTATTGCCATCGTCGCTGGCTTGCGTACCCCCTTTGCTAAGCAAGCCACAGAATTTCATGGTGTGTCAGCCCTGGATCTCGGCAAATTAGTGGTCAACGAGTTGTTGATCCGTAATCAGTTAGATCCGGCACTGGTTGAGCAGCTGGTGTATGGTCAGGTAGTACAAATGCCGGAAGCGCCTAATATTGCCCGTGAAATCGTGCTAGGCACCGGCATGCAGGTACGTACCGATGCTTTTAGCGTCAGCCGTGCCTGTGCTACTAGTTTTCAGTCGGTGGTCAGTGTCGCCGAGGCGATGATGGCGGGTATACATACCGTGGCGATTGCCGGTGGTGCTGACTCCAGTTCAGTATTGCCGATTGGTGTCAGTAAAAAGCTGGCGCGGGCGCTGGTTGATGTCAATAAAGCCAGAACCTTTGGCCAAAAGCTGGCGATTTTCCGCAAGTTGGGTTTAAAAGATTTATTACCGGTACCGCCCGCGGTGGCTGAATACAGCACGGGCTTGTCTATGGGCGATACCGCTGAGCAAATGGCTAAAACGCATGGCATCAGCCGTCAGGCACAAGATGAAATGGCGCATCGCTCACATACGCTGGCTACGCAGGCCTGGCAAAAAGGTTTTATGGCCAATGAAGTGATGACCGCGCATGTTGAACCTTATCAGCGCTTTTTAGAGATGGACAATAACATCCGCACCGACTCTAAACTGGAATCCTACGCCAAATTGCGGCCGGTGTTTGACCGGGTGCACGGCACCGTCACTGCTGCCACTAGTACGCCGTTAACGGACGGTGCTTCGGCGGTGATTATGATGACTGAGGGGCGCGCCAAAGAGCTGGGATACAAGCCTTTGGGCTATATCCGCAGCTATGCCTTTGCCGCAATAGATGTCTACGATGACATGCTGATGGGACCTTCTTATGCCACGCCAATTGCGCTGGCAAGAGCCGGTATGACACTGGCCGATTTAACCCTGATAGAAATGCACGAAGCCTTTGCCGCTCAGGCGCTGGCCAATATGAAGATGTTTGGCAGCCGCAAATTTGCTCAGGAAAAACTGGGGTTAGATAAAGCGATAGGCGAGATTGATATGGACAAGTTTAATGTCAATGGCGGCTCGCTGGCCTATGGCCACCCCTTTGCCGCGACCGGCACCCGCTTAATAGTGCAAACTTTAAATGAATTACAACGCCGTGGTGGTGGCATTGGCTTAACTACAGCCTGCGCAGCAGGTGGCTTAGGTGCTGCCATGATAGTGGAGACCGAATAATGACAAACGCAACACAACATAGCTTTACCCTTGAGATCCGTGATGATCTGGTAGCGGTTATCACCATGGATATTCCGGGTGAAACCATGAATGTGCTTAAAGCCTCATTTGCTGCTGAAATTGACGCTATTCTTGAAAATATTCAGGCCAATAATAGTGTAAAAGGTGTGGTTATTATCAGTGGCAAGAAAGACTCTTTTATCGCCGGTGCTGATATTTCTATGCTGGATGCCTGCAAAACGGCAGACGACGCTGAAGCCATAGCGCGCATGGGCCAGCAGATGTTTGATAAGCTGGAGCAGTTAGCACTGCCGGTTGTTGCAGCAATTCATGGCTCTTGTCTGGGCGGTGGCCTGGAGTTGGCGATGGCCTGTCATAGCCGGGTGGTCAGCAATGATGTAAAAACTGTACTGGGTTTACCTGAAGTGCAGCTTGGCTTGCTGCCTGGCAGTGGTGGTACCCAACGCTTACCAAAATTAGTGGGTGTGCAAAAAGCGCTGGATATGATGCTGACCGGCAAACAACTGCGCGCTAAAGAAGCGCTGAAAGCCGGGTTGGTAGATGAAGTGGTACCCGCCAGTATTTTATTGCAGGCGGCGGTAAAACGAGCCTTAGCCGGTAAAGTGCAGCGTCAGCCGAAAAAAGCCGGCGTCATGCATAAATTTTTAGAGGGTACCTCTGTGGGCCGTGGCCTGGTGTTTTCGCAGGCATTAAAACAAACCCTGCGTAAAACTCAGGGCAATTATCCGGCGCCGGTGCGCATTGTCGAAGTAGTAAAAACCGGTATTGAAAGCGGCCGCAATAAAGGGCTGCAGGCAGAGGCAAAAGCCTTTGGTCAGCTGTGTATGACCGCCGAGTCGGCTGCGCTGAGAAGCTTGTTTTTTGCTACCACTCAGATGAAAAAAGAATCTGGTGCCGGTGATGTGACCCCACAAAAAGTGAAAAAGGTAGCGGTTTTGGGCGGCGGCTTGATGGGCGGCGGTATTGCCAATGTCAGCAGCACCAAAGCCGGGGTGCCAGTACGCATTAAAGATATTAATGAGCAAGGCATCAGTAATGCGCTGAAATACAGTTATAAGCTGCTGGAAAAGAAATTTAAACGCCGCTTTATCAGCAAAGCTGAGATGCAAAAACAGCTGTTACTGATCACCGGCAGCACCGATTACAGCGGCTTTAAAGATGTCGATATGGTCATTGAAGCGGTGTTCGAAGATCTGGCGTTAAAACAGCAGATGGTGGCTGATGTTGAACAGCATTGTGCAGAGCACACTATCTTTGCCAGCAACACCAGCTCTTTACCTATAGCGCAAATTGCCGCTAAAGCAGCCAGACCTGAAAATGTGATTGGTCTGCATTATTTTTCACCGGTGGATAAAATGCCGTTGGTTGAGGTTATCGCCCATCCGACTACCTCTGCACAGACCATTGCCACCACTGTTGCTTTTGCCCGCAAACAGGGTAAAACACCGATAGTGGTAAAAGACGGTGCCGGTTTTTACGTCAACCGTATTCTGGCCTTGTATATGAATGAAGCGGCTAATGTATTGTTAGCTGGAGAGCCGGTTGAGAAAATTGACAAAGCCCTGGTGAAATTTGGTTTTCCGGTAGGCCCTGTTACCTTGCTGGATGAAGTGGGCATTGATGTTGGCGCTAAAATTTCACCTATTCTCACCGAGCAATTAGGGGAGCGTTTTGCCGCACCTGCTGCCTTTAGTAAGCTGCTGGCGGACGGGCGTAAAGGTAAAAAATCTGAAAAAGGTTTTTATGTTTATGGCAGCAGTGCGAAAAAGGGCGCTAAAACCGTCGATAGCACTGTATATCCGGTGTTGGGTGTGACTCCTATGGCTAAACTTAGTAATGACGCTATAGTGACGCGCTGCACTGTGCAAATGCTGAATGAAGCGGTGCGCTGTCTCGACGAAGGCGTTATTGCCTCTGCGCGTGATGGTGATATAGGCGCTATTTTTGGTATTGGTTTCCCGCCGTTTTTAGGTGGCCCTTTCCGTTATATCGATAGCATGGGTGTGGCCAAACTGGTTGAAACCTTACAGCAGTTAGCGGCTGAGCATGGCGAGCGCTTTGCGCCTTGCCCACGGTTAGTCACCATGGCTGAGCAAAACGCTACCTTTTACTGATATAAGCTTTTTAACAGTTTAATGCCTAAAAAAGCAACTAAGGTTTAACGGTAAGATGTGATGGCAGCGGGTATAATAACTCTCTGCCATTTCAGTATCGTACTGAAGCAATTAACTAAAATGAGGGTGTATAAGGTGTTGTTAGTTCCTGTGGTATGGTTGCTAGTGGCCATTGGTATCTACATTGCCGCGCTTCGTAGTGGCATGCAAGCCCTGTACTGGGCGTTGGCCGCCTTATTAACCGGCCCCTTGCTGTTACCCTTGTTTAGCAGTCATAAGCGTTTGCAGTTATGCCGTGCTCACGGCAGCGGCGGTCAGGTTTTTAAACCCTGAGCTGTGTTAATCTGATGCCTGAAGACTAGAGGCTGTTGATCTTTGCTCAAACTTTATTCAGCAATGCATTGGTAGCCAGA
>NZ_DAINOE010000106.1:0-7810 GCF_036735525.1 Arsukibacterium sp.
TGTATTCAGTTTTTTTAATTAACTGGCCTGCTGCGTTACTTTCCGCAATAACGCTTCCAAGCAGATCCGTATGCACATAAATTATGGTGGCGCTGGTATTGATATTCAGTTTGGGTGACCAGTCAGAACATTGACCGGAGGCATTACAGGCACGCACCTGATAGCCATAATGGTTGGCTGCGGAAATAGCACCAAATTGATGTTGACGGACGGTGCCTTTATTAATTTCTACCTGCCAGACACCGTTAACACTTTGCCGGATACGATAGCTGCTGGCGCCAAGCACCGCCTCCCAGCTGGTTGAAATGGTGTTTGAGCCCAGGGTCGCACGTAATCCAGCAGGGGCAACGGGCACAGTAACAACTGGGGGAGGTGCTGTCGGGCCGACAAGGATTTCAGCAGTCGCCGTTGACCAGAACGAGCAGGTATTTGCAACGGTGCATGCCCGCACCTGATATTGATAACGTGACCCCGCTGCAACGGAAAAAGCACGCTGCCGCAAGCTTCCGGTATTCATTTCTGGCTGCCAGCTACCGTTAACTCTTTGCCTGATCCGATAAGAGCTGGCACCGGATACCGCAGACCAACTGGTGCTGATATTACTGGCAGATAACACTGCACTCAAATTGGCAGGAATTGCCGGCACTGTCGCCTCTGGCGGTTCTCCACAATTCGTTGCCGTGACTAAGTCGGCAAAGGGTATACAAGCAGGTGAAATCGTTTTATCAGTTAACGGCGTCTGATCAGCACTTAGTACCGGCAAAGTATTAAGCATAGCGCTCGAGGCAATAATACCCAGAACAGGACTAAAAGTTTTCATATTAACTCCAAGTCATCCGTATTAACTTGAAGTTAAATATAATGATTCAAAAAGTCAAATTTAAGATTTATTATTTTTATAATAAATAAAAATAAATACCATATATTTTATGAAAAATTTTCCTAAGCAGTATTTTATTGACTAATTATCCGCAAAAACACGCTAGGGTCAGGCCTTGCATTTTGCGTTAAACAACAAAGTTGTTAACAGATGCAAAAAGCAAGGCCTGACCCCCGAGGTTTTGTTGCCCTGGGGGGCTCGGGGGAAGGGTTACAGGCGTAGATCGGAGTCGCTGGCGTTGAGCAGGTATTTGAGATCGTAAATTACGCTGCTGGTTTTGCCCAGGGCGCGAATGCCGGCGGCGCCGATTTGTCGGAACTGCTGGTGAGCAACTGCCAGGATAATAACATCGTATTGGCCAGCCTGCAGGCTGTCGATGGGGGTGATGTCGTATTCATGCTGAGCCTGAGCAGGGTCGACCCAAGGATCGTACACATCCGCGTTGATGCCATATTCTGACAGTTCACTTAAAATGTCGACCACCTTAGTATTGCGGATATCAGGGCAGTTTTCTTTAAAGGTTAACCCCATTACCAGCGCCCGGGCTCCGGTAACGTGAATATTGCGGGAAATCATGGCCTTGACCAGCTGGCTAACCACATAGCTTCCCATGCTGTCGTTAATGCGCCGGCCGGCTAAGATCACTTCAGGGTGATAGCCAATAGACTGTGCTTTGTGTGTTAAATAATAAGGGTCGACACCAATGCAATGGCCTCCTACCAGGCCGGGCCTGAAGGGTAGAAAGTTCCATTTGGTACCCGCTGCGAGCAACACCTCTTCCGTGTCTATGCCCAGTTTATTGAAGATCACCGCTAATTCGTTGATTAAGGCAATATTTAAGTCGCGCTGGGTGTTTTCAATGACTTTAGCGGCTTCAGCAACCCGGATGCTGCTGGCTTTATAAGTGCCGGCAGTAATAATGCTGCCGTACAGGCTATCAACAAAATCGGCTATAGCGGGAGTTGAACCCGAGGTGACTTTTTTAATGGTGGTGACGCGGTGCTCTTTGTCACCCGGGTTAATCCGCTCCGGGCTGTAACCGGCATAAAAATCAATATTGTACTTCAGGCCCGATACCCGCTCGATAACGGGTATACAGTCTTCTTCTGTGGCGCCCGGGTATACCGTGGATTCAAAAATAACAATGTCGCCTTGTTTCACTACTTTGCCAAGGGTTTCTGACGCCCGGATCAGCGGCGTTAGATCAGGCCGCCGGTGCTGATCTATTGGCGTGGGTACCGTGACAATATAGACATTAGCACTGGCGAGATCGGTTAACTGATGGCTGAAACTCAGCTGTTTGGCCTCAGCGAGTTCGGCTGAGCTGACTTCCAGAGTATGATCGTTACCCCCCAAAAGTTCGGTTACCCGCGCCTGATTGATATCAAACCCCAGGGTCGGATAATGTTTGCCAAATTCCACCGCCAGCGGCAGCCCAACATAGCCTAAACCGATAATGGCCAGCTTAGTGTCAGTTAATTGCAGTGTATGTGCTTGATGCATGTTACGAATTCCTTTTCATCTTAGCTTTAATTTGTGGTCAGCTGTTACTGGCAGCATTGGCAGTCTGGTTATTGGCAATGTACCAGGGCATGGCCAGCGCCAGGCCGGCGTCGATTCGATACTCTGGCTGATAGCCAATCAGCGGCCCGGCTTTACTGATATCGGCTTGCGAGTGTCGTACATCTCCGGCTCTGAAATCTTTATATTGCGGGGCCAGGCTATAATGCACGCCATTAGCCGCCAGCTTATCTGCAATGGCCGCATATAATTGATTAAGCGTGGTTCTGTCACCCAGGGCAACATTAACCACTTCACTCTGTGTCAGCGGCGCCAGCGCGGCCTTCAGGTTGGCTTGCACCGCATTGGCAACAAAACAAAAATCGCGGCTGGTTTCACCGTCGCCGTTAATAGCTACGGCTTGATTGGCAATCATCGCAGCTGTCCATTTCGGGATGACTGCGGCATAGGCGCCCGCCGGATCTTGTCTTGGCCCAAAGACATTAAAATAACGCAAGCCAATACTATGAAAGCCATAGCTGCTGGAAAACACATCAGCATATAACTCATTGACATATTTAGTGATGGCATAGGGTGATAATGGCTTGCCTATGTGCTGCTCTACTTTCGGTAGCGCCGGATGATCGCCATAGGTAGAACTGGAAGCGGCGTAAACAAAGCGTTTTACTGAGGCATCCCGGGCAGCCAGCAGCATGTTTAAAAAGCCGCTGATATTTACCGCATTAGTGGTAGCCGGATCGGCCAGTGAACGGGGAACTGAGCCCAATGCTGCCTGATGCAGCACATAATCAACACCTTCGCAGGCTTGCTGGCAATGCTCAGGGTTGCGGATATCGCCCTGAATAAAACTAAAGCGTTGCCATTGTGCCGGGCTCACCAGGGCCTGCACCTGATCTAGGTTACGTTGATAACCGGTGGCGAAATTATCCAGCCCAACAACAAATTGATCCGCTTTTAGCAAAGCTTCCAGCAGATGAGAGCCAATAAAGCCAGCACAGCCTGTTACCAGCCAGCGGGCCGGCGTCGCACCAAATTGGCTGCTTTGATAATGATAAATGTCCATGTCGATATCCTTATGCGCAATGTAAAGTCGCTATTGCGTAACGCTGACTGCGGCGGTCCCTGCAGCTTAATTATGTTTATCATAACGCGAAAAAAGCCTGAATACCTATAGCAAAATACGTTTCCCGCTGATTTATTATGCAGCAAAGCAACTGGCACACTATCAATGACGCAGTTAGCTCTGCGCTGTATATTGCACCGGCTGCTATGCTCGGTTAGAGTGAGCCTGCGACATAATAACAATAACTATGAGCCTAACTTATGCCTCAACCCTCTTATAACAATTTGGCCAACCCGGCCCAGTTACCGCAACCAACGCCATTTCATCGCTGGCTTGTGCTACTTTTTGTTAGCCTGGCCATGTTTGGCAATTACTATGTTTATGATTCGTTGGGTCCGGTACTGGATTTGCTGCAAAACGATCTGGGATACAGTAACAAGCAAACGGGTTTTTTAATTTCGATATACAACATTGGTGCTATTTGCGCTTTGTTAATTGGCGGCATTATTATTGACCGTTACGGCACAAAACGTGCGCTGTTACTCTTTGGCAGTATTTGCTTGTTGGGCGCAATTGTTACCGCACTAAGCCCACGCTATGAAGTCATGGCCAGTGGTCGTTTACTGCTTGGTCTTGGCTCTGAGCCATTAATAGTGGCTGCCACAACAGTATTGGCTAAGTGGTTTAAAGGTAAAGAATTAAGCTTTGCTTTTGGCATAAATTTGTCATTATCACGCCTGGGCTCGGCCTCAGCAGATTGGTCTACCAGTTTTGCCAGCCCTTTATACACTAATTGGCAAGACCCATTATGGTTAGCCACCGCCTTTGCTGGTATTTCTGTCACTGCAGCCATGCTGTACTGGCTTCAGGAAAAACGCTGCGAAGGTCGCTTTAGCCTGGGTATCCCTGAGCAAACAGACAAACTTAAGTTCAAAGAGTTATTTTTGTTTGGCCAACGTTACTGGTTTATTGTGGCCTTGTGCGTGGTGTTTTACTCAACTATTTTCCCGTTTCGTACTTTCGCCATCATGTATTTTCAGGAAGCACATGGTTTGGCGCGTGAAGCCGCGGGCATGCTTAACAGTATGATGATGGTATCCGCTATTATTGCCACACCGCTGTTTGGCTTGTTGATTGATAAAGTAGGCAAGCGTGGACTCTTTATGACCATCGGCTGTGTAATGATGCTGCCACTATTTTTGGCTGTCACTTACCTTCCGGCGGGTGAGCCTGTTATGGTATTTGGCAGTGCCATACCCCTTACGTTATTACTGATTATGTTACTGCTTGGCTGTGTGTTTTCGCTGGTACCGGCAGCAATGTGGCCCTCAGTGGCTTACACCGTTGACCCCAGACGTCTTGGTACGGCTTACGCCACTATGACCTTATGCCAACAGTTTGGTTGGGCTATAGTGCCGCCTGTCATTGGTTTTTTAAACGATATGAACCAAGCCAGTGCAGACAATATCGCTGGCTATGCCCCGGGCATGTGGTTTTACACTGGCTTAGCCGTTACTGGTCTGATTTTTGCGTTATTGCTATGGCGCCACGAAAACAGAGGCATGGCGCAGCCAGGCACCCCGACACAGACGGCAGCTGAGCACCAGCACCCAGGTTAACACCACCACTTAAATTAAATTTTGCCCCCTTCTAAAGCCAGGGGGGCATTTTTCATGCTAAGCGCTAAAGTATTGCCCTCCCTTGCCGATAACTCAGTTAAGCATAATTATATCTAAGCTGGCGATCTGCTGTACTGCTATGCTTTATTGTTAATCGTTAAGCCAGCGTTTATTTAACAGCATAAGGTGAGCACAATGGCCATTACTCCGAGCAACAACACGCCGCCGGTAGCAAACAGCACTGCGCAAGCAAAAGCCAACAGCAATTCGGCATTAAACCGCCCTGATGCTGCGACTAGCGGCAATGCCATCAGCCAGGCCGCTAAAGCGAAACAGGCACAAAATGCGGCCATCCTGGCTGCCAATGAAAAGGTGTCGATTAGCAGCAACAACAATTCGTTAAGTCTGCTGTATAAAACGGCGCTCGCAGGTATTAATAAAGAACTCGAGCCCATTTTTGGTGAAAACGCCGCGCAAAAAATTTATGACTCCGGCATCGACACCTCGCCTGAAGCCACTGCTGAGCGCATTGTCGCCTTTGCCACTAATTTTTATGGCCGCTACAAAGAGCTGAACCCGGGTAAAACGGAAGAAGACACCCTGGATAGTTTTTTAAAGGTAATAGGTGGTGGTATCGAAAAAGGCTTTGCCGATGCCAAGGATATTTTAAAAGGCCTGCAGGTATATGAAGGCGAAGTGGAAAGCGGTGTCGATAAAACCTATCAGCTGGTAATGCAGGGTATTGCGGTTTTTCGCGAAAGAATGCTGGAAATAAGCCAAATAGCCGCTGAGGGCAGCAACGAGCCAGCGTGAACTGGCTCGTAATGCTATTTAAAGCGCTAACTTAATTCACTGGGCAGCGAAGCAACCTGCTCTATACGGGTAACCAATAGCTGGTCAATTTTGTAGCTGTCAATGTCAACCACTTCAAATTTGTAGCCACTGTGCAGCACAAAATCGGTGCGTTTCGGTATTTTTTTCAGACTGTACATCATAAAACCGGCGATGGTTTCATAGGCCTGTGGATTTGGAAAATTGTCGATATCCAGCACCCGCATCACATCGGCCAGCGGGGTTAAGCCCTCTACCAGCCAGGAGTTATGATCACGTTTTACGATTTGCTCTTCTTCTGAGCTCACCAGCTCGCCCATGACAATGCTCATTACATCTTTAAGGGTAATAATGCCCACCACCATCGCGTACTCGTTCATGATGATGGCAAAATCGACGCCACTGGATTTAAAATGCGCCAGCACTTCGTATAGCGACAAGGTATCGGGGATCATTAACGGCGGACGAACTACGCCCTCTTTTTTTAATGAAATAGGCTGGTTATGCAACACCTGCATTAAAATATCGCGGGTGTCGACATAGCCCACCACCCGGTCTAGCACCTCGTCACAGACAATAAATTTAGCATGCGGGTGCTCAGCAATTTTCGCTTTTATGCTGTCTTGCCCTTCGCTGCTGGTAAAAAAAATCACGCCCTCGCGGGGTGTCATGGCCGAGGTGACAGTGCGTGATTCCATATCAAACACGTTTTCCAGCAGCTGATGCTCATGTTGCTGCAACACACCCGCCTGAGCACCGGCATCCATCATCGCCATAATATCTTCAGGGGTAATATCGTCTTTACGCATGGTCGGCACTTTAAACCAGCTAAAAAACAAATTGGCCAGGCCGTTAAACAGCCAGACCAGGGGTTTTAGCAGCATTAACAACCACAACATCGGGCTGACGATACGCACCGCGATATTTTCTGGTGAAATCATCGCCAGCCGCTTGGGCATCAAATCGGCAAACAAAATAAACAGTGACGTGACAAAAAACACTGATAAACCAAAGGCCACGGCCGGGATCCAACTGCCATCCCAAACCAGGCTTAACAGCTCAGCAAAATAAGGGGTAAAGGCTGACTCACCCAAAATGCCACCTAAAATGGCTACTGCATTTAAACCAATCTGCACCACGGTAAAAAAGTTACCCGGGTTATCCTGCAACATCAGTACTTTTTCAGCGCGGCTATCGCCTTCTGTTGCCAGCATCCGCAGCCGCATTTTTCGTGATGCGGCCAGCGCAATTTCTGACACCGAAAAAAACGAGCTGGCAGCAACCAACAATAACATCAGCAATAAATATTCCAGAGTTGTCATGGTAAAACGCAGTATCCGTTGGCATCTAGTAATCAGCAGTATAACGGTTTTTTATGACAGTGAATGCTAAGCAACTGAAATTATTCAATCATACATAGTAACTGGACATGTTTTCACGTATATTTTTTAGGCATAATGCGCTAGGGTTGGTATATCATTTAGACGAGATGTTATTCATGGTTTTTCTGCAAGGGTTCAAAAAAATCGCTACGTTATTTTTTTGCTTCATACTAACTGTAAGCAGTTATGCCTTTGCGGAAATTAACTATGAGCAGCAATTAGACCAGTATGTCAGACTAATGCAAACTGATAGCGAGGCAGCAAAGGCGTTACTGCAAAAGCTTCACGACTCGATATCCCCTACTACCCCCCTTTCCAGTAAAGCTCGCTTACTAAGTTACATAGCCACTGATGCAAGGTTTGACCGAAATGAGCAACTGGTTGATGACTCTCTTGCCCGCTTGCTCGCCCTTGCTGAACAAACTGATGACAATGACACCCTTGCAGAAATTTATGCCACAGAATTAGACATTTTGTTAGGCCGCCAACAGATTACCGAAGCTATTTTAAAAGC
>NZ_DAINOE010000106.1:7820-9044 GCF_036735525.1 Arsukibacterium sp.
AGACAGAACTGAATTATTTAGTCAGCTTGCCCTTTCTCCACGTATACGTTATGTCAGCTTCAGCATTCTAGGCAGCTTATATCTTACTGATAACCAATTTGAGCAAGCATTAAAGCAATATACTAAAGCGCTCGATGCCATAATGGAAACTAATGACGAGCGCACTCTAGTACGTCGTGCAGCGCTTCAGGCGGAGATGACTCAAGTACATATGAGTTTAAAAAACTGGAGCCAGGCAACAGAACTTATTGAAACGTTAATGCATGATGCAAATCAATATCAACAACGCCAATATCTCCCCATATTACACCTTTGGCTTGGTATTGTTGAGGCAGAGCTTAAACAGTATGAGCAAGCACTTAATACTAATAGAAAAGGCTTGGCGTTGGCAAAAGAGTTTAATAATAACTCTTTAAGCCTGACATTTAAAAATAATCTGGGTTCTATTTTGATAGAAACTGAAGATTACCCAGCTGCCCAACAGATATTAGAAGAAGCCTTAGGTCAAGCCCACGAAGCTGGCGACAAACACAATTGGCATTACATAAATTTTAACCTGGGATACATTCAGGTCATGCTAGGTAATGTTGATTCAGGCTTAAATGCCATGTACAAGAGCTTAGACTTCGATAAATCGCAGGGAAATAAGATTGAATATGAACATGCATTAGAGTGGTTGGCAAAGGCTTACGGCGCAGTAGGGATGTACCAACAACAAGCTAAAACCTTGCTTGAGCAAATCACCCTGCGTAAAGATATTTTTAATGCCGAGCGTGACAAAGTAAGGTCTGAGCTTAACAGCCGCTTCGATACCAAGGCTAAAACCCAGCAAATCACCATATTACAGCAAGAAAACGATTTAAAAGCACAACTGTTAGCCAACCAAACCTTGCAAAAACGCATCACCATCTTGTTCAGTCTGGTACTGGCGTTTGCCGGGGTAATGTTGTTTCAGTTGTATCGCAAGGTGCGCATGTCTAACAAACGGCTGCGCGAGGCCAACAAGCAATTTGAGTTTCAATCGCTGCGCGATCCATTAACTGGTTTATTAAACCGTCGTGCGCTGCAAGAGCATATGCAAAAACGTCAGGATTTAGCGCGGCGTCATGGTGATGCCTTGCCAACCGGCCTGTTGATTTTGGATATCGATTTTTTCAAAAATATTAATGATCAATACGGTCATGCTGCCGGTGATGCAGTACTGATTGATATCAGTAAGCGTTT
>NZ_DAINOE010000107.1:0-8403 GCF_036735525.1 Arsukibacterium sp.
CAATACCCGGGCTATCAACCGGCATTTCAGTTAGCACAGCCTTAATGGCTTCAGTACCGCCCGTAGAAGCGCCAATGGCAATAATCTTTTCGGTTGTTTTAAAGCGTAAGCTAGCGGTTTTTTTCGGCTGGCACTTGGCAACGCCTGAAAGCTTAGCTAACGCTGCAGCTTTAATTTTTGCCACAATATCAAGCCGGTATTCTTCAATACCACGGGCAATATCCAGTTTTGGTTTAGCTAAGTAATCTACAGCACCTAACTCCAGAGCTCGCAAGGTAACGTCTGCGCCTTGTTCGGTAAGGCTGGAAATCATCACGACGGCAGTTGGCCGCGCTTTCATAAGCTTTTCTAAAAACGTCAGGCCATCCACCTTCGGCATTTCTACATCCAGCGTAATGACATCTGGGCGATGAAGGTTCACCAGATCGCGAGCCACATAAGCATCACTGGCAGCACCTACTAGCATAAATTCAGGTTCGCTGCGAATAATTTCACTCAGTAAACTGCGGATCAGTGCTGAATCGTCAACTACTAGCACTTTAATCATCAAACAACTCCACATCCTGCTGGATATTGTGAATAGGTTTATTACGCAGCTGCATACGATAAGCACTTTCCCTATCCATTATAGTGTTGTTGTGCAGCGACTTGATTTTCCTGATAAGCACCTGGCCACTATCTGGAAAAAAATAGACCTTCCGCGGAAAAACATCGAGTAAATCTTGTGCCACTACAGGTATACGCTCGAGATTTAAATATTCCAACACGAACTCAGCATTACGCTCACCCACATTAATTGCGGTAAAGCCTTTGAGCACATTGCCGCCGCCAAATACTTTTGCTTCAAGATTCTCGCGCCTGGCCCCTAACTTTATTAAATGGTTAATTAAAATCTCCATGGCATAAGCGCCATAACGCGCAGACTCTGACAAAATATTGTCCTGACCACTGCCATCATTCGGCAATAAAAAATGGTTCATGCCCGCAATACCTGTCACGCGATCACGAATACACGCAGAGACACAAGAGCCCAGCACAGTCACAATTAACGTATCTGACTTAGTAGCAAAATATTCGCCGGGCAGAATTTTTATTGCCTCCCGGTCAAAGTGCCTATCAAAGT
This sequence comes from Arsukibacterium sp., assembly GCF_036735525.1. Taxonomy (NCBI): domain Bacteria; kingdom Pseudomonadati; phylum Pseudomonadota; class Gammaproteobacteria; order Chromatiales; family Chromatiaceae; genus Arsukibacterium; species Arsukibacterium sp. The sequence continues at coordinate 1,124 of NZ_DAINOE010000107.1, forward strand.
AGCGATTCGGTGCCACATGAATATTATCGGTATCAAACTCGGCCATGCGTCCCCCGCACCAAATTAGGCGTATAAGTCGTTTGACCCGCTGGCTTTACCAAATGGGTAGCATAAGCAAAATTTTCTGAATGGCCGGCAACGTATAAACCGTGAGCGGGCATTAACTGAACCATCTGCGACAGAATACTAAGCTGGGTTGATTTATCAAAATAAATCATTACGTTACGACAAAAAATAATATCGATAGGAGTAGGAAGAACCCATTTTTTGTCGAGTAAATTAAGCTGCCTGAACTGCACCATTTTTTGCAACTCTGGCACCACCTTCACTAAACCGTCCTTCCCCCCTTTGCCCCGATAAAAAAACTGTTTACAGCGTGTCTCACATAATCCGCTGATGCGCTCGGCGTTATAAATTCCCGCTTTGGCTTTTTGCAGTACCTGACTATCGATATCAGAAGCAATAATTTGCACCGGCACGTCAAAGCGACCAAAGGTTTCCGCCACTACCATGGCAATAGAATAGGGCTCCTCACCGGTGCTACTGGCAGCACACCAGATAGTTTTAACCTGCTTATGCGCCTGTAAATAGCGACTAAGTATGTCAAAATGATGCGGCTCACGGAAAAACGACGTGAGATTAGTGGTTAGCGCATTAATAAATTGCTCGGTTTCGGCGTTATGCTGTTGCAAATGACCTAAGTATTCCTGAAAACTGTTCAGCCTTAGCGCCCTGATGCGGCGCGCCAACCTGCTGTATACCATGGAATCCTTACTATCAGCTAACCGGATCCCTGTTAGCTGATACAGCATACGCCTTACCGCATCGAACTCTGAGCGGGAGTAACTAAACTGGCGATCAGAGTCGGCTTTGCTACTACTTAAAAGCTTTCCCATTCGTCCTCATCTGACTTGGTTGGTTTAAGTAACCTTGTAGCAGGTTTCGCCTTGGCTTTTACTGCCGGGTTCGCAACCGCCGTCCTTAATTGCTTTTTCGGAGCGGCCAACGCCTTGCGTACTGGCCGAACAGGTTCATCGTCTAACGTAAAGCGGGCCACATTCGCAGCTAACTGTTCAGATTGTGACAACAAACTTTCTGCTGCTGCCGCGGCCTCTTCAACTAACGCCGCGTTTTGCTGCGTCATTTCATCCATTTGCGTAACCGCTTTGCCAACTTCATCTAAACCGGCTGACTGCTCTGATGAAGCAGCCGCTATCTCAGCCATGATGTCGTTGACGCGTTTAATTGACGTGACAATCTCCTTCATGGTGTTGCCTGACTTACCGACTAACTCATTACCATTGTTAATTTTATTGACCGAGTCGGAAATCAGCGCCTTAATGTCCTTCGCCGCATTGGCAGACCGCTGCGCCAAAGTCCGCACTTCTGACGCCACTACTGCAAAGCCACGACCTTGCTCTCCCGCCCTGGCAGCTTCAACTGCTGCATTCAAAGCCAAGATATTCGTCTGAAAAGCGATACCGTCAATAACACCAATAATGTCGGATATTTTCTGAGCAGATTCATTTATGGAAGCCATGGTTTTAACAACTTGCTCTATTAACGAGCCGCCCTCTACCGCAACATCAGACGCTTTGGCTGCCAGCGTATTAGCCTGACGGGCATTGTCGGCGTTTTGCCGCACCGTACTGGTGAGCTCCTCCATGCTTGAGGCGGTTTCCTCCAGGCTTGAGGCTTGCTGCTCGGTGCGGCTGAATAAGTCGGTATTGCCCTGAGAAATCTCAGTTGAAACCGTGTTTATGGTATCAACAGCTTCGCGAATTTCACTCAGCATTTGCGATAAGTTTTCTGCTGTTAAATTACACCCGTCTTTTAATTCTTCAAAACTGCCCTGGTAATCTGCAGTCACTCTTTCGGTTAAATCGCCTTGAGCAATAGCATTAAGCACACTGTTAATGTCATTTAGGCCACTTTCGGTGGTGTTCAGCAAGGTGTTCAAACCTTCAGCCAGTTTCAAAAAGAAATCTTTCTTCGAGCCGATGTCAATGCGGGCAGAAAAATCACCCTTAGCAGCAGCCTCAACCACTTGACCAATTTCATTTTCAGCAGCCACCTCAACGGTTCTGTCTAACCATTCTAAAACAGTACCAATACGTTGACGATTTTCATTAAATATTGGATTCGCTGTTAGCCTAAAATGCATTTTGCAGACAACAATATTAGCAATATGGGCACTTTCCAGCTTACTCAGCAAACTAGATTGATGATGCGGATTTTTGTGAAATATATCCATCGAACCACCAATGACATTTGCAGCAGAAAAATTTGGCAAACTGGCTCGCAAAGACGATTCAGTCTCATGTAAAAACTGTTTCATGATATTGTTCATGTAAACGATTTTACGATCTGCATTAGCAATCATTATGTTTGTGGAGGTAACATCCAATGCCTGTTTAATCTGAAGCAACTCTTCAGCCCTTACGGCATCCCGTTCAGCCTGCGCTAGTTTTTCTCTCGCAACTTTTTCATTATTTTGTTGTACTATTTTTTCTTGTTCTGCAGCTTCTTTTAAACGATCTCGCATATTCAACATGGCGCGATTCACCGCGCCAAACTCATCGGTTCGCTGTCCGTCGACAGTGAGCAAATAATCTCCGGCAATAATTTGTTCAGTGCTTTGCACCACTAAATTCAGGGAACGAATAACACCACGAATAATGACCACACCTATCACAACACTCAGTAAAATCAATGTCGCTAACAAAAATAGGGTTGTATTTAGATTTGAACGGATATCTGCTTTACGCTGATGTAACTTTGCCTCAAGTAAAGCCAAGGTGTCGTTCTGCAACGCAAATTGTGAGTCAATTAATGCAGTTATTTCTGACCAGGTCGCTGCGGGATCTCCAATAGGGAGGTCAGGCTGCAGTAGCTCTTGCTCAATACGATTGATAAAGGCATTAACGTTTATACGTAACGCTTGAGCAGCCCTATACTGCGAACCTATGTCAGCATCAACCAATGACGATTGCAACAGCTGGTACTCTACAGCTGCTTGACGTTCAGCTGCCAGTTTTAACAGCCCACTTAAACGAAGACGATTGTTAAGCGATATATTTCCTTGCACCAGCGCAACATTGACTAATGCCCTGCTTTGCCCCAGGGCTTCTGTTAATGCTGGCAGCTCATGTAATGCGGCAATAATCATATGGTAAGTCTCAGCCGCTGGGTCGTAATCCATGGAGCTTAGCCGAGTGAGGGTATTTTTAAGTTCCAGCACCTGAGCAATTAATTCTGAATGCTGTCGGCTTGAGCTCGCAGTATCAATTTTCTGCTGGTGAACGTCATTTGCCAAAGGTTCCCATGCTTGACGTAGCGCGGCCACCTGAGAAATCAACTCGTTTGCCTGCCAGGTATTGAGCTTATTTTCCCAAGTCTGCAGCGCTTTAGTTACCTCTTGTGATTTTTCAAGTAGTGCATTTTTAGCAAGTGTATTACCCGATAAAAATCCCGCGGACATACCTCGATGTTGCTGCATAAATTTTAATACATTGTTCATGCCATAAGCTGATTCAACACCTTTTAGCTCAAGTTCAACAACATCAAGACTGGCTTTTTCTACTTTTAAAAAAAATGTTGTTGGGGCAGCCAACGTGCCTAAAAATAACAGCGCCAACAACAGCATTTTTCGCTTCAACGAAATGCGATCTAGCATCATGAGCAACTTCATAAAACCTCTCTAAACTATTCAAGATCGTTAACACTCCTATGTCATTTATGAAATAGGAGTGCCGCTAAATGAACGCATCACTGCACCATCAAGTTCAACTTTGCATAATCATCATGCAGATTAAGGGTGCGTATATTTAGAAACTTTCCCATTCGTCCTCATCTGACTTGGTTGGTTTAAGTAACTTACCGGCCGGTTTCGCTATGGTCTTAGTGGCCGGTCTGGCAGCAGGGGCTTTTAATTGTTTTTTAGGGGCCGCCAGCGTTTTTCTGGCTACTGGCGCCGGTTCATCGTCCAGCGTAAAACGTGCCACATTGGCCGCTAGTTGCTCAGATTGCGATAATAAGCTCTCTGCCGCCGCCGCGGCTTCTTCGACTAACGCCGCATTTTGCTGGGTCATTTCATCCATCTGGGTAACCGCTTTGCCCACTTCATCCAAGCCGGCAGATTGCTCGGCAGAAGCCGCAGCAATTTCAGCCATAATATCGTTAACCCGCTTAATCGAGGTCACCACTTCTTTCATGGTGTTGCCAGACTTGCCTACCAGATCATTACCATTGTTAATTTTATTGACCGAGTCGGAAATCAGCGCCTTAATGTCCTTCGCCGCATTGGCAGACCGCTGCGCCAAAGTCCGCACTTCTGACGCCACTACTGCAAAGCCACGACCTTGCTCTCCCGCCCTGGCAGCTTCAACTGCTGCATTCAAAGCCAAGATATTCGTCTGAAAAGCGATACCGTCAATAACACCAATAATGTCGGATATTTTCTGAGCAGATTCATTTATGGAAGCCATGGTTTTAACAACTTGCTCTATTAACGAGCCGCCCTCTACCGCAACATCAGACGCTTTGGCTGCCAGCGTATTAGCCTGACGGGCATTGTCGGCGTTCTGCCGCACTGTACTGGTGAGCTCTTCCATGCTTGAGGCGGTTTCCTCCAGGCTTGAGGCTTGCTGCTCGGTGCGGCTTGATAAGTCGGTATTGCCCTGAGAAATCTCACTTGACGCGGTATTAATTGTTTCAACGGCTTCGCGAATTTCACTCAGCATTTGCGATAAGTTTTCTGCGGTTTCGTTACAGCCATCTTTTAACGCGCCAAAACTGCCCTGATAATCTTCTATTACACGCTCGGTTAAATCACCTTGGGCAATGGCACCCAATACGCGGTTTATATCTTTTAGAGCAACTTCACTGGTTGAAGTTAAGGTATTTAATCCTTTTGCAATGACCTTTAAAAAGCCGGTTTGGCTGCTCTCATCGATACGTTCGGAGAAGTCACCTGAAGCGGCGGCATTAACCAAGCGCTCAATATCTTGTTCAGCTGCAACTTCATTGGTTCTATCAAGCCACTCGACCACAGTACCGATACGTTGGCCTTCATCATTTTTTATTGGGCTGGCAGTTAATTTAAAAGTACGACTGGCAATTTTAATCGTTGTGGAATAGGTCGATGTCAGCTTTTCAATCATACCTTTTTGATGTGCAGGATTTTTATGGAAAATATCCATATTTTTGTGGAGTAAATTATTTGCAGAAAAATCAGGAAAACTTTGGCGGATTTCTGGCTCTGCGTTTCTGAGCATTTCAATGACCGCTTTGTTTAAAAATATAATGTTATTCTCTGCATCAGCTATCATAGTGCAGGTTTCAACATTATCTAAGGCATCCCTAATGCGCAGATTCTCATTATGAATCACTCTCTCTTCACTGCGCCGAGCCAGTTCCTCCGTCATATCTTTCCATTCTACAACAGTGCCAACCCGTTGCTTTCTTTCATCAAAAACGGGAGTGGCTATAAGATCAAAAATAAGACCGGAGATCTTTAATTTTGTGTTGTAAGGTGATTGCAGTTGCCCAATAATGCCGCGTTGGTGTGATGGAGCGCGATGAAAGGTATCTACATTAGTACCAACTAACTGATCAACCCTAAAATTAGGGAGTTGTTTACGGATAACATCTTCATTTATTTTTAGCATACGCTCAAGAGAGTGATTAACATAGATAATATTCATCTCTGCATCAGCCATCATCACATTGGCCTGACAAACATCTAAGGCTGATTTTAGCGCTACAGCCATAGATGCTATTTCATCTTTTTTTCTTGCTATTTCGGCATCTTTCGGGCTCAATTCAGAGCCAAAAATTTTTTTCATAAATGCATTCATGGCATAGTCTTCCTATAATTAAAAAACAGATTTAACGAGGCAGCACCTGTGATTCCATTAACTTACTGCGGACAGCAAAGTTAAAGATTGCTTCTTTACCCGGTGAAGCTTCAGCGTTAAATTCTGAATAAATCCATTTTTCGGCTTGCTTTACACCATGCTGCTTAATTAAATCCTTGCTTGAATATTTAAAAGCCATACCCCAGTCAGGAAAAAGTTTTTGATTAACCGCCATTTCTACTGTAACGGTTACATTTGCATGTCTTGGATCGCGTTTGATACGCTCAAAAAGGCCTAAAACCTCTGCCCGCTCACCTTCCAATAATTGAATAAACTTGCCATTGGCATAGACTAAACAACCGGTAATACCTTTTGAACTGTTGTATTTATTTGCAATAGTCAGTAGCTCAATTAAATCCTGCTCAGTAAAATCTTTAGTTGCTGTACTGTAGTATACAATTTGATATTGAAGCATAGCCAAACCCTCACATTCAGTTTTATAAAGCTAATGAAGCTTTTGAATCTTCAGAATCAAAGAGGCAAAGCTCTTTACTGGAGATTAATGCTTCAATATTAAGCAATATGATCATATTTTCGTTAACAGGCGCCAGGCCATGCAAATACTGACTATCAAATGCCACGCCAAATTGTGGCGGTGGCTTTACCTCATCCGAACCGATATTAATTACGTCGGACACCGCATCAACAACTATACCTACTATACGATCGCCAATATGCAACATAATCACGATAGTAAATTCATTGTAAGTCGCCTCACCCACTGCAAATTTAAGCCGCAAATCCACAATAGGTACGATATCACCACGTAAATTTAGAACACCTTTGATAAAAGGCGGGGCATTGGCAATTTTAGTTACCGCTTCATACCCTCGAATTTCCTTAACTTTCATAATGTCCAGGCCGTAATGCTCATCACCCAAGGTAAAGGTAAGAAACTCCAGCCTTGTCACTTCGGCTTTCTGCTTATCGATTACTTGATTGTTCATACCGCGTCCTTTAAATCCAAGGCGTTTTGTACCTGGGTGGAAAGCGACTCCACATCTAAAATTAATGCTACACTGCCGTCGCCCATAATAGTTGCACCGGCTACCCCCGGCACCCTCCGGTAATGTTGCTCCAAACTTTTAATGACAACTTGTTGCTGACCAATTAAATCATCTACCTGAAGGGCAAAACGAGTTTTACTGGTTTCAATAAGAACCAGTATGGCGTCATCAGTGTTGGTTTTTGCCCCGTCAACATCCATAAATGCATGCAAACGTACTATGGGCCAATAGGCATCACGCAGCTCCAACATACATTGGTTACTGATATTTTTAAGCTGCTCTTTTGCCGGCTGCACCGACTCAATGATATTGACCAGAGGGATGATAAAAAGTTGGTCGGCAACGGCTACCGACA
>NZ_DAINOE010000108.1:0-8383 GCF_036735525.1 Arsukibacterium sp.
CAGTTTTTACCGTTGTTGCAACAGGCGTGGCAACGCCGGCAACGTCAAGGGGTGCGACTGGTCGGTTTACAGCTTGGCTTTAACATGCCAAACCCCGGGCAACTTTGCTTGCCATTTGAATCGCAGACATAAAAAAGCCAGCTCATTGGCTGGCTCTTTACAAATACTATCAGATTAACCGGTTACAGTGACGTTTTCAGCCTGTGGACCTTTCTGACCTTCGGTAACTTCGAAAGTTACGCGTTGACCTTCAACTAAAGTTTTACGGCCAGTACCATTGATAGCGCGGAAATGAACGAATACGTCTTTGCCGCCTTCGCGCTCAATAAAACCAAAACCTTTATCTTCGTTGAACCACTTAACTGTACCGGAAATTAACTGTGACATAACACTCTCTTACTTTAACTAAATTTGCCGTCATGCGGCGACTTAAATATTACCGGCCAAATCATCGGCCGAATAATTATTCAACTGCATTATCAGGTAAGCTGATCAAGCGGTCAACATAAATACAGGACGATAAGAAAATAACTTTAGCGGTTATTTTCAGTTAAGGCCGTACCAACTCAAAAAGGCGAAACCATAGGCTGGTCAGCGACATGATTAACAACTCTTTAAGCTACTTGAGTGTAGCAGCTAAAATGCCGAATAAATAATCAATCCGGTAATATTTTTTTACGCCGCACCACCGCCGAGCCATCATCACCGCCTTCGAAAAACTGCGGCGCACTATTTTTTGATGGGCCAGCGGCCTTTTTACGGCCAGTAGCAGATTTGCTTTTAGCTGTTGCTGCCGCGCCAGTATTTGCTTTGCCTTTGCCTGGCTTAGCCTCGGCTACCGGCGCCACACCCGTAAAGCGGGCCACTAAGCCGTCAAACTCGCTAAAACTGATACTATGGCGTAAAAAGGCTTCAATTTTTTGCAAACTGTCCCAGTCTTTCGGGCCGACAAAAGACCAGGCGGTACCTTGAGCCCCTGCCCGACCGGTGCGACCAATACGGTGCACATATTCTTCCGGGTGCTTGGGTAAATCAAAATTAATCACATGCGATACTTGCAGCAGATCAAGGCCACGCGAGGCTAAATCGGTGGTCACCAGTACCTGATGCTTACCGGCAGCAAATTGTTGCATTACTGCATTGCGCTGCGCCTGATTCAGACGGCCACTTAACCCTACCGCGCTATAACCTTGGGCAATACACACCTCTGCCAGGCGCTCCGCATCATCACGCGTTGCGGTAAAAATAATCAGCTGATTTATCTGTTCTTGCTTTAACACATAATGCAATAAGGCTTCTTTGTGGCTGAGGTTATCCGCCAGCACAAACCCCTGGGCAATATCCTGATGCGCCTGATAACCAGTACCCACGGCTACCCGAAACGGATTTTTAAGCAGCGCCAGCGCCAGTTCATCCACCTCGGCATGATCTAAGGTGGCTGAGAACAACAAAGTTTGGCGCAATCTGTGGTCGGCTGCTTTGTTGATGGCCGTTAATTGCGGCATAAAGCCCAAATCTAACATCCGGTCGGCTTCATCTAAAATCAGCATTTCCAGACCATTAATAAACACCGACTTGTGCTCTAAATGGTCTAAAAAGCGCCCTGGCGTCGCTACAATAATATCTGGCTGGCGCTTCAGGATTTTTTCCTGATCATTGAAGTTTTCACCACCAACAATCAACATGGCATTAAGCGGCGTATTGGCGACAAATAACCGTAACTGCGCATACACTTGCTTGGCCAGTTCACGGGTCGGCGCCAGGATCAGTGCCCGAGCATCGCGCTTAGCCAGCGGCCGGCTCTTTAATAAGCGCTGCATCATCGGCAGCAAATAGGCCAGGGTTTTACCCGAGCCGGTTTTAGAAGACACGATAAGATCGCGCCCTACCAGCACAGCCGGAATAGCCTCTTGCTGGATCTCGGTCGGTTTGGCAAAGCCTAAATGTTGCACTGAACGCATTAAACGTGGGTCCAGCGCTAAGTCGTTAAAGGGCAAAATGTACCTCTTGGTGTTTACTGGCTGCTGCAATAACTAGCAGAATAATACCTCTATAATACCTTAAGTCAGCGATTTGAGTTAATGCCAATTATTACGGTAGTATAGACAGCCTTAAATATGCCCGTTGTTTACCACGCCCGAAAAGAGTTCACTATGAGTAATGCCTTTAAAGAACAGCTACTAAAAGCCGGCCTGGCTGATGCCAAAAAACTGAAAGCCGCCAAAAAACAGCAGCACCAACAAAAGGTGCAGGGTGGCAAAAATGCGCCCAGGGTAAATGAAGCCAGTGTGTTAGCCGAACAGCGCCGGCAACAGCAGGTGGCACGCGATCAGGAGTTAAACCGGCAAAAGCAAGCTGAATTGCAGCAAAAAGCTATTGCCGCCCAGGTGAAACAAATGATTGAAACTAATGCCATCCAGGCCAAGGGCGAGCTGGCCTTTAATTTTGTCGATGACAAACTGGTAAAACGGCTGCATGTTAATACCAAGTTACATGACGAACTAACCCGTGGCTTGTTAGCCATTGCCAAACTGGCTGAGCAGTACTATCTGGTGCCTTCTGCTATTGCTGAAAAAATACAGCAACGCCAGCCACAAAGCATCATAGTATTAAACACCCGGCAACAAGAGGTCGCAGAAGATGACCCTTACGCCGCCTATCAGGTGCCAGACGATTTAATGTGGTAACACTGCCAGTTTATACATAAAACTATAAGGAAATAACTATGCGTCACCTTTTTACCCGGTTGTTAAGCCCCAGCCTGTTACTGGCTGCTCTATTTAGCCTCAACTTGCAGGCCGCTTCGGTTTGGCAAGTTAGTAAAGATGGCCGGCATTTTTATCTGGCAGGTACTGTCCATTTACTAAGTAAACAGGATTATCCGCTTCCAGACAGTTACGACAAAGCCTTTGCCGCCAGTGACCGCTTAGTCTTTGAAACCGATTTAGCCGAGCTGACAAGCGCCGCCGGCATGACCAAGCTTATTCAGCAAAATACCCTGCCTGCCCAAAGCACGCTTAAACAGCATTTGTCAGCAGAGGTTTATCAGCAATTAGCCGAGCATGCGCGCTCACGGCAAATCCCAATAAGTGCGATTGAATCCTTTAAGCCGGCATTTGCCTCTATGATGCTGGCAACAGTAGAACTGCAACGACTCGGTGCTGCCGAGGCCGGTGTCGATATGCACTACCTACAGTTAGCACAGCTACAGGCAAAACCGATAAGCGGTTTAGAAACTCTGGACGAGCATCTGGCAGTGATGACGGCGTTAAACGAGGTAGATGCTGATACCCTAATCATGTCGGCGTTAAAGGACATGAAAAATATTGAAACTATGCTGGAGCAAATGAAAACCGCCTGGCGTGTAGGGGACATTAGCGCACTCGAGCAGTTATTTCAGGCTGACTTAAAAGCCTTCCCTGACATGTATCAGGTGTTGCTGGTTAAACGTAACCATGCCTGGATGCCGCACTTGCAGCAACTACTGGCGCAGGATGATGTCAGCATGGTGTTAGTGGGTGCACTGCATATGGCCGGTGATGATGGCTTATTAACGCTGTTAAAGCAGGCAGGCTTTAGCCTGAAGCAGTTAAACGATTAACGAACACCCTGGCGGGCACTGACTCCCTGGGCTGTGCTAAAGCTGCGATTGAGTTGCCATTTGGGCCTTATAGGTGTTAGTGGCAACTCACGTTTACGTGCCACCAATAAGTAACAGGCACCAAAATAATGCAGATACTTTTCGGTAAAACGGTTAACCGCGGTATCCTGATAATCTTTTGCCAGCATACTGGCACAAAAAAAGCGCTGCTGCGCCACCAGCTCAAAGCCAATTAAATGCAACCAGTCGATAATCCTTGCCGCAGAAAATAACCTGCCTTGCCAGGGATAGCCGCGCATCCAGGGTAAAGTGCTGATACAGCCCACCAGGCTGTAAGGATTAAAACCAGTTAAAAATAAATAACCATCGGCAATTAATACCCTATGTGCTTCCCTGATCACATGATGTGGATCATGTTCAAACTCCAGGCATTGGCTCAACAGCACGGCATCAACACTGTGGGCCGCAACAGGCAAAGCATCGGGCCTGGCAATCAAATCACTCTGCTGCGTATCCGTGCCTAAACACAGTTGATGGCTTAATTTGCAGTCTGCGGTATCAACCTGACCGCTGAGATCACCGACTTTTAGCAAATAATAGCCAAAAACCTGCTGCCACCAGGGCTGCAGTTGTTGCGCAATAGCCCTGGCTAACGCCGGCCCTTGCATAAACTGCTGCCACTGTTGCGGAGCGCTTGACTGGTTTTCGTTCAGTGCCGGTTTCATGCTAACCTGATGTCCTGTATTGCTAAGAGTATGAGCCTATGTTGCGTGTTCAGCCACTGCCTGCCTTTGAGGATAACTACATTTGGTGCTTAAGTCAGCCCGAACATGCATTTGTTGTGGTGGTCGATCCGGGTGATGGCAATATAGTACAACAGTGGTTAACTGAACAGCAGCTGCAGCTAGCGGCCATTCTGATCACCCATCATCATAAAGACCATACTGGGGGTATTGCTATGCTGCAAGCCGCCTGGCCTGAGGTAAGAGTCATTGGCCCTCAGGCTGAAGCCGCCAGTATTCCCTGGCTAACGGAGCAGGTAGGGGCAACGGATAAGGTCGTGTTAGCTGAGCTGAATCTCAGCTTTGAGGTGTTAGCCCTACCCGGCCACACCTTAGGACATATTGGTTTTTATGTCGATGAACTGCTGTTTTGTGGTGATACCTTATTTAGTGCCGGTTGCGGTCGACTGTTTGAAGGTAGTCCGGCGCAAATGTTACAGTCACTAGAGCAACTAGCTGCCCTGCCTGGCAACACCCGGGTATATTGCACCCATGAGTACACCATGGCCAACCTGGCGTTTGCCATGACGGCAGAACCCGATAATCAGGCGTTAATGGCGTATCAGCAAAGTTGCCAGCAAAAAAGACAACAAGGTTTGCCCACCCTGCCAAGCACTCTGGCACAAGAATTAGCCATCAATCCATTTTTACGCTGTAAAAATAGAGCCTTACAACAACGTTGGCAAACAAATGACAGCCTGGCGCTGTTTACCCGCCTAAGAGCTGCCAAAGATCTGTTTAAATCCTGACTTGCAATAGTGGTCTGAACAGGTAATATGCCTGTTTTTGCCTGAGATGATGTTATGACTTTAAGAATGCCTGTATTGGTCTTATCTGCCTTTTTAACCGGCTGTGTCAGCAACTCTGTATCATTAGACGACACAGCAACCTCAGCGGACTCTAAGGCCTCCGCAGCATCAGTCAACAACGCCAACGTAAAAGCGGCCGATTTTCATAAATCTGCCGCCAGTGCCGAACAAATCGCCGCCAGATTATTAAATGGTTCGCAGTTGCAACCAGAGCCGCCACTAGATGTGACAGAGCTGGAAGATATCTGGCAACGTATTCAAAGTCAGCTGACCTTTAAAGTACCACAAACCAGACCTATCGTTGAGCAACGTAATTTTTATACCAATCATCAAAGCTATTTGGATCGGGTGGCGCTTAGGGCACAGCCATTTTTGTACTTTATTGTCGAAGAGTTGGAAAAGCGCAATATGCCGCTGGAACTGGCGCTATTACCCATAGTGGAAAGTGCTTTTGACCCCTTTGCCTACTCGCACGCCCGAGCCTCCGGTATGTGGCAATTTATGCCCGCTACCGGCAAGCGCTTTGGCTTAAAACAAAATTTCTGGTATGACGGTCGCCGTGATGTTATCGAGTCTACCGGCGCAGCCCTCGATTATCTGCAGTATCTTTACAATACGCTTGAGCATGACTGGCTTAATGCCATTGCCGCCTATAATGCCGGAGAAGGCCGAATTGGTCGCGCCGTACGAGCTAATAAAAACCGCCGTCTGCCCACCGATTTCTGGTCATTAGATTTACCGGCCGAAACAACGGCCTATGTCCCGAAACTGCTGGCATTGGTCGATATTTTAAAACGTCCGGATGACTTTAATATCGTCTGGAAATTTATTGCCAATGAACCTCGTATTGCCGTAGTAGACGTCGGCAGCCAGATTGATTTGGCACTGGCAGCAGACATGGCTGATTTATCGGTAGCTGAACTGCAAGCCTTAAACCCCGGGTTTAACCAATGGGCCACCGATCCGGACGGCCCGCACCGGCTGGTAGTGCCGCTGGATAAAGCCGAACCTTTTAGTCAGGCACTGGCCGCCACGCCTGCAGATAAACGGTTGCAATGGCAGCGTTATACCGTGGCCAGTGGCGATACGCTGGGCAAAATTGCCCAACAACATAACACCTCTGTTGCTGCTATCAGCCGTTTAAACAAACTCACCGGCAATACCATTCGTATTGGCCAGCATTTGTTGATCCCGGTGTCGGCTGATAATGCCGATCGCTATGTGTTAAGTCAGCAAAATCGCATTAATGCCGCGCAAAACCGGCCGGCCGGTAATACTCAGCTAGACTATATAGTACAAAGCGGTGATACGCTGTGGGATATCAGCCGCAAGTACAATGTTACTGTCGCTGAATTGGCACGTTGGAATGGCATGGTGCAACGAGACCCGCTGCGTCCTGGTCAAAAACTGGTGATCTGGCAGCAACAAGAACAGTTAAATAAAAAGCCTGTTACCCGTACTGTAAATTACCGGGTACGTCAGGGTGACTCTTTGGCTCGGATTGCCCAGCGCTTTAGTGTGACTGTTGCTGATATAGCACGCTGGAATAATATTAACGCTGAGCGTTTTTTACAGCCAGGTCAGCAACTTAAATTAATTGTCAATGTCACACAGGTATAATTAGTTTCTTACAGTTACAGGCTTAGACCTGCTACAGGAGTTTACATGATGCGTTTAATGCTACTGTCAACCCTACTCTGGCTGGTACCCACTGCTGCATGGGCCCAATTTGAAATTGATGGTGAAGGTAGCCTGTTACTGGCTAATGACAGAACGGTAGAGTTTGACTACGGCTTTAGTTATTATTTACAAGAAGGCCAATACCGCTTTATTGTTGGCCGGCAAAGCCTGAATGTACCCAGCGTGCCGCAAAAATATTCGCTGGCGCTGATATTGCAACAAGATAAAGCAGTCTGGGTCCCCGACTTCATTAATGACCCACTACTGGGTTTTGAACTGACCATTGATGACTATGTGATTAAACTGTATCAGGATGACAGCGCCCGTCAGGCGCCGGGCCGTTTTGTGGTCAGCTTAAATGGCGAACTGTTTCACTTTAGCCGTGGCCCGGGTCAGATTAATTTTTACTTTACTGAACAAGGCATCAAAGAAGTCAGAGTAGAAGGGATGTTTAAACCACGTCGCTAGTGCTCGTCAGGTTCTTGCTGCAACTGTAACGCCGGAATCAGTCCCGAGGCTATACACAGCAGGGGCGCCAACAATACCAACCAAAACCCTTGTACCGACAGCTGATGCCACCATACATATAGCATAGCAGTAAGCTGAAACACCAGGCCAAAGATGCCAATATAGACTAAAGCACGATTTAGCATCCTTGTTGGCATGATGCATTTTCTAAGCATAAGTAGTATGTACCATTTGTATGAAAGCCTCTGATAAACGAGGCTCTTCAATAAGATGTATTAATTTATCAAAGTCGTCTTTATTACTGGATAGCAAAAACTGTTTTACCAAAAACAGAATAAAAGACATCTTTTCAATAGCATTGTTTTCAGGTGAAGGCGTGTCCTGCCACAGTACAATATTACACAAGTCACTATCGTAGCCCCAGAGCGTTAACATATAAACACTGACAATGGTACTGTCATCAAACCCTTTTTGAATCGGCCTTGCTGCCGAAATGAGTAAAGCGGCATTATATTCTCTTTGCTCATCTGGGGCTTTATGGCTAATCACAATTAAACGCCCTATGGCACTGAAGATCGCGGCAGAAAAAACCTGATCTTGCTCCGTTCTTGTAAAACCAGATTGTTTAGCAAGTTCACGGCTCAATGCTGCATGCTTAAACGCCAAGTCTGTGAGTGCACGGTGCAATATTTCTGGTAACCTATGTTTAAATACTTCATCTACAGAATGCATCGTCACTATGGCTTCAACTAACTTAGCGCCAAGGCGGATGACACCCTCATGAATGGTAGTTGATGAACGGGAAAAGCCCAAAAAAGCCGAGTTAGCTAACTGTAAAACTTTAGCACTAAGCACAGGCTCATGCGCAAGCAGGTCGGCAATATCTGACAAATCCGTTGTCTCGCTGGCGAGCAAGGCTCTTAATTGTTGTGAGATTGCTGACTGAACGGGTAACCCTTTTATCCAGGGCAAGATCACGAACGTTTGTCGCACACTTTAGCATAATTGATTGACCGCGATCTTCAGCTGTGATCAGATACTGG
>NZ_DAINOE010000109.1:0-2413 GCF_036735525.1 Arsukibacterium sp.
GACAATGGCATAAAAATTCCCACCATAGGCGACATCAACCGTTAGCTCGCCCAGCCCGGGTACCGTAACACAGGCATCGGCGATAGCCAGATAAGACGGCACATTGATAATTTTTACCGTCAGTACTTTATCGCCTTGCTGGCGGTAACTGACGCGGATTTGGCCGGCCGGCACATCCAGAATAAGCTCACCCGGCGTTTTTGGTTGCAATAACCCCACTTCAATGGCTGCAGTTACGGTACCGATAGTGCCATGGCCACACATCGGCAAGCAGCCACTGGTTTCAATAAACAGCACCGACGCATCGGCATTATCTGAGCAGGCCGGATACAAAAATGCCCCCGACATCATGGCGTGGCCGCGCGGCTCAAACATCAGGCCCTGGCGGATCCAGTCATGGTGAGCGAGAAAATCCAGCCGTTTCTCGCTCATTGTGCTGCCGCGCAGCACCGGGTGACCGCTGGTGACCAGCCGCACCGGATTGCCGCAGGTATGAGCATCGACACAAAAATAGGTTCCTTTTAACACAGCCGCTCCCTCGCTTGGTTATTGTGCCTGCACGGCTTGATATTTACTTAAATCTGGCCGGGTACGCAGTGCCTGCGTTACCACCTGCTCAACATAGGCTCGCTCAGCGCCCTGCAGCGCCAGCCTTGGCAAACGTACATTCTCACTGCCGCGCTCAAGTAATTGCTCGGCCAACTTGATGCACTGCACTAAGGTTGGAATGGTATCCAGCCGTAGCAGCGGCATAAACCAGCGGTAAATTTCCCGCGCCTCGTTAATGCGCCCGGCCCGCGCCAGTTTAAACAGCATCACCGACTCGCGCGGGAACACATTGGTTAAACCAGAGATCCAGCCGGTGGCACCGAGCAATACCGACTCCAGCGCAATATCATCAACCCCACAAAAAATCTGAAACCGCTCGCCAAAGCGGCTTTGCAGCTCGGTAATGCGGCGGGTGTCAGTGGTAGATTCTTTAATGGCAACGATATTTGGCTCTTCAGAAAGAATGGCCGTCATCTCCAGGTTAATATCCACGCCATAGCTAACCGGATTGTTGTACAACATAATCGGCAGCCGGGTAGCACGAGCCACCGTCTGGTAGTGCACCAGCACTTCTCTGTCGGTACCGCGGTACACCACCGCTGGCAGCAACATAATGCCATCGACACCAATCTGCTCGGCGGCTTTAATGTAATCAATGGCCTGGCCGGCACTGTGCTCAGTGCAACCGGCAATTACCGGAATACGCCCGGCCACCGTTTTTACCGTTTGCTGCAAAAACTCACGCTTCTCTGTCGACGTCAGTGAGGCATTTTCGCCCACGGTACCCAACGCAATAATGCCGTCAATGCCATCTGCTATCAGCTGCTCTAACATTCGGGCATTGGCCGCGTAGTTAATGCTGCCATCTTGCTGAAATTGCGTGGAGATTGCCGGATAGACACCTTGCCAGTTTACTTGCATCTTTTTTAACCTCTATCATTGATGTTGGATAAAGAATATTGTATACAATCTATATTATCAAGTGATTTTGGAGTTTTGCTGTGAAACAGGTCTGTATTATCGGTGGCGGTATAGTGGGATTAAGCAACGCCTTGTTTTTGCAACAAGCCGGATTTGACGTGCTGTTGCTCGATGCCAACGGTATTGGCCAGGGCTGCTCAGCTGGCAATGCCGGCCACTTTGCTGCCGAACAGGTATTCCCGCTGGCGCAACCGGCGCTGTTAAGCCAATTGCCGGCCATGCTGCTCAATCCACTTGGGCCCTTGCGTATTCGCGCCAGTTATTTACTGCAGGCGCTGCCGTGGTTCGCCCGCTTTGTCGCCAATATGCGTAAAAGCAAACGCGATGCCCATCAACGGGCGTTAAGTGGCTTAAACCATGCCAGCCTCGCCAGCTGGCAAAAACTGCTGCACAGCTGTCAGCTGAGCCAGCAAATCCAATATAACGGCGCGCTGCTGGTGACAGAAAACCGCAATATCAGTTCGCTGCAACAGCAATATCAGGTTTATCGCAGCGCTGGCATAGATGTGCGCTGGTGTGACAGACAACAACTGCAGCAGCTGGAGCCGGCATTGGCTGCCACGCTGAATGCCGCACTGGATTTTACTGAAGTGGCGCACAGCAGCGATCCTTTAGCGTTATGCAAGCAACTTTATCAGCAGTTTTGCCAACTGGGTGGCCGTTATCTGCAGACTGAAGTGCGCCAAGTCATTCCTGGCCAAAACCGGCACCAGCTTATCTGCGACGACAAAGAAATTGTCTGTGAACAGCTGATTATTGCTGCCGGTGCGCATTCAGCGCAATTTACCCGGCAGTTAGGCTGGCGGGTGCCGCTGGAAGCCGAGCGTGGCTATCACCTGATGCTGGCCCCGGTGGCACTGAGCCGGCCGGTTAGCTCACTGGA
>NZ_DAINOE010000109.1:2423-3458 GCF_036735525.1 Arsukibacterium sp.
TGAAGGCGAAGCTCATCTCCCTTCCTGACTACCAAATGCATAATGACGCCAATGCAGCACGGCTTGCGTCTGGCGGGTACGGCAGAATTTGCCGGCCTGCACGCCAAACCCGATTATCAGCGCGCGACCGTACTGCAGCAACATGCCGACCAGTTACTGCGCCAGCGCACAACTGCAGTTAAACCAGCAGAAGCTGACTTATCTGCTACCCATGCGGTCTGGGCCGGTAACCGGCCATCATTACCCGACTCATTGCCGGTGCTGGGCCCCTGCCCGCGCCATAGCGGCATTTATTACAACTTTGGCCATCAACATCTGGGCTTAACGCAAGCGGCATTTAGCGCAGAACTGCTGACCAGCTGCCTGCTGAAACAGGCGCCAGCATTTGATTTGACACCATTTCGCATAAATAGATTTTAAATTATATTGTATACAATATACATATTAAGGTATAACAAAGCTGCTTTTTTGCACAACAACACAAGAAAACAACAGGAAGAAGGAAACATTCATGCAACGCGCAAAATTACCACTGTTAATCACGCTACTGCTTGGCTCAACGCATTATCAGGTGTTGGCATCAACCGAACAGGACACCGACCAGCTAGAACGTATTACCATTACAGGCTCACGTTTGAAACAGGTCGATATGGAAGGTGCTAGCCCTATCACCGTGATAAATGCTGCAGATGTAATTGCGGCAGGCTTTAACAATGTTGGCGATGCGCTCAGAGCATCCAATTTTAACTCTTTCGGCTCTTGGGGCGGTGGTGCCAATAATTCCTGGGCATCACAATCGACGGTATCAATGAAAGGCTCTGGTTCAGAGCGCACCCTGGTGTTGCTTGATGGCCAGCGAATGGCCAAATCGCCTGTTATGGACGGCGGTTCAGCTAATCTCAATACCTTGCCAATGGCTGCTGTAGAACGTATCGAAGTATTAAGTGATGGTGCTTCAGCAATTTACGGTACTGATGCTATGGCTGGTGTTATTAACATTATCCTGAAAAAAGATTACAACGGCAGCCAGGTTAG
>NZ_DAINOE010000109.1:3468-8377 GCF_036735525.1 Arsukibacterium sp.
CCAGCCGTAGCGGCGGCGGCGATAGCTACGATTTTTCCATGACCACAGGTTTTAGCGATAGCAAAAGCAATTTTATTATGACCTGGGAGCATAAACAGCACGACGCTATTAGTATGCGATCGCGCGACTATGAAGCCCCCTATCTGGTTGCTGGCGGTAACCCAGGCCTGATGGATGACTGGCGTAAAATAGGGGAGTGGGGCCGCACCATCGTTAAATCATCTGACGATTCATGGTCCTACCAAACACCGTTAATGAATGACGATTGCAATGCCTACAACAAAAACGGCCAGAATGCCTTTATTGGCCCGGTATCGTCACTGGATTACCCCGATGATCGGGCCTGCCTGTATGATCATTCCGTTGCTGCCAACATGACCTCAAGCAGCAACCAGGACAACATCCTTGTTATGTATAATCGCGAACTTACTGCAGATATCAAACTCAGTGCCAGAACCTATTGGGCCAACAACCGCAGCAAAGATGTTTCCGCCTCCGTTCCCGGCACCGTTATTTTCCCTACCGCCCTGCCCTCATATACCACTGAGGCCGGTCATACGCTAAGAGCAGTAGAGGCCGGAGATCGGATATATTATCGCTTCGACTCTGCGGGTGACCGTGTTGCCAGGCATAACGACAACATCCTCGATTTTCTGCTGAGTGTGGAAGGCACAACCCGCTGGGGCTTTTGGGAGTCCGCTATTAACGTCAACCGGTACAACAACTTTACCTGGGGTACGGGATATCTATACACCGACGCAGTGCAGAAATTAATTGGTAGTTACGACGATACTACCGCCACCTTTACTGGCTGGGACCCTCGCGATCCTAACTCTGATGTTCCAGGCGGAGCCGCCGCTAATATTGATAAATTCTCTAAAGCCAGAGCGGTGGATTTCAGTGCCGGTGCTGGCGCTGATTTATTTGAAATGGCCAGTGGCAGTGTTGCGGCTTATATTGGTGCTGCTATCCGCAAGGAGCACTTTATGTCAGATATCGACGCCTTAACCAAGGCTGGGAAAATATTTGGCGGTAGCGGTGGTGCGGGCGGCAATGGTGAGCGAACCGTAAAAGCGGTCTACGGTGAATTATCCGTACCTGTTTTTTCTCAACTTGAAGCCAATATTGCCGGTCGTTACGACCACTACAGTGATTTTGGCGGGACTTTTAATCCACAGCTCGGATTACGCTACACCCCGCTGGATAATCTGTTAATTCGTGCTTCTTATGGCGAAGGTTTCAGAGCACCAACGCTGGCAGACCTATACCGTGGCCCAACCCAAGGCTGGTACACCATCACCAACTACCCGCTATGCCATGCAACAGCTGGTGAGGAAATAACAGGCTGCACCCGCCGCGATAGTATTTATGTTGATATTGGCGGTAACGACAAACTAAAAGCTGAAACCTCAAAAACCAGCAATATCGGTGTTGTTTGGGATATTAATGACAACGTTAGTTTAACCGCTGATTTTTGGGAGCTGAAAATTGATAATATTATTAGTGAGTTAAGTCCGGGGCTGATTGCCTATAGCCAGGCAAAACTATGGGAAGCTGCAGACGCCGCAGGCCAACCCCGTCAAGATATTTCTGCCCTGTTTCCCAATACGGCAATTAGCTTTTTGCCAAACGGGCGTTTGGAAAGCATGAAAATTACTACAACTAACCGAGGCTTCGAAGAAAAGCGCGGCATTGACGTTAAAGTAAGTGGCAGGTTGGTAACCGACATCGGCGAATTTGAGGCTGACCTGGGATTATCCCACATAGCTCGCTTTAAACGCTCGCAATCGGTTGAAAGCAACATGGGTGAGTTAGAACTTGGTATGAATGAAATCGGCCGCATCGATTATCCTTCAGATCGCATTAACCTAACCCTCAGCTACAACCAGGGTAATCACAGCCTGACTTACTATGGCAATTACATCAGCGCGCAAAAGGATAAAGAACTTAACGCCGAGCAACAATGGGTGGTAGATAACCGGGTGGGTTCACTCGTTACTCATAACATCTCTTATCAATTAGAGCTGCCCTGGCAAGGTAAAGTCAGTCTGGGTATCAACAACCTGACTGACGAAGATCCGCGCTTTGATAAATGGGGCGGTTACTCGCGCAGCCTATACGACATCTATGGCCGCACCCTTTACCTGGGCTATACGCAAAGTTTCTAACCCCTGGAAATCAAAAGATGGCAAGCCTGCATCTTTTGTTGTTTACTCCTGGCTAACTAGCCAGGAGTTTTTTGAGACTCCCCGCGATGAAACATTACTTGCAAGAAAAGATGCTGCTCCTGGCATTAACTGTCTGTGTGTCGTTAAAGGCCACACCAAATCCCCTAACATCAGCCGACATAGCCAGCGAAAAACCCACGTTGTCGCAATACCAAAGCTTTGCCGGGGATATCGATGTTACCTAAAACCCGCACACCTGATAAATGATGAACAACACTTTCATCACCTGCAAATTAACTAGCAAGGAATTAAATATAAATGGACAAAATATCTAGAGGTACAGATCTTTGGGGCCATCCTAAAGGTTTATTTTTGCTGTTTGGCACCGAAATGTGGGAACGTTTTTCCTACTACGCTATGCGCGCTTTGCTGGTGCTGTATCTGGTAGACACCGTTCACAGTCAGGGCGGCGGCTTAGGCTGGGACCAGGCAAGTGCATTAAAGTTATATGGCACCTTTACCATGCTGGTTTATGTTACCCCATTACTCGGCGGCTGGCTGGCAGATCATCTGCTAGGCCAGCGCCTGGCAATAATACTCGGTAGCATATTAATGGCGCTGGGCCAATTTAGCCTGGCGTTGCCGCATCATTGGTTTGCCGGAATCGAGCTCTACCCTTTTTATGCCGGGCTGGCGTTGCTGATCCTGGGAAATGGCTTATTTAAACCAAACATATCCACTATGGTGGGCGATTTATATGCGGCAGGTGATCGCCGCCGCGACGGCGCTTTTACCATCTTTTATCTGGGTATTAATGCCGGTATGTTTTTAGCCGGGATCAGCGTTGGCATTGTGATTGATCAGTTTGGGTTTCAACACACGGTTAATGGTGACCTCGTCCATGTCCGCAATTATCAGGCAGGCTTTTTACTGGCAGGCTTAGGTATGATATTGGCGTTAGTGCTGCAAATGACCTTGGCAAAAGTGTTACTGGGTGACATTGGTATTGAACCGGCGGCCAGGCGTGACAGACGTTTGTCTGAAGCAAAACGTACGGCGCCCTTAACCAAACAAGAAGTTGACCGGTTAAAGGTGCTGTTAATAATGGGGTTGTTTACTATTATTTTCTGGGCAGGCTTTGAACAGGCCGGCGGCCTGATGAATATATATGCTGACCGATTTGTTGACAGAACCGTTGCTGGCGTTGAACTTAACCCCACTTATTTTCAATCACTTAACCCACTTTTTATAATGATTTTTGCGCCGCTATTCGCCATATTATGGCTGCGCTTAGGAAAGCATGAACCCAATTCGCCACTGAAATTTGCCATAGGCCTGGTGCTACTGGGTATCGGCTTTTTATTTATGGTTGGCGCTACAATGCAGCAAGGTGATGGCAGTAAAGCAAGTATGTGGTGGCTGGTGCTGGCGTATCTGTTTTTTACCCTGGGTGAACTGTGTTTATCACCTATTGGCCTGGCAATGGTAACCCGCTTATCGCCGCTGCGCATGGCATCTTTATTAATGGGCGCCTGGTATCTGTTTTTAGCCGCCGCTAACAAATTAGCCGGTTTAATAGGTTCTTTAATAGGTACCGATAAAGGCACCTCTGACGAGGCCATGATAGCCAACGCTTTTGCCATTTTCAGCGGCCTGGCAATAGCCGCCTTTATTGCGGGCCTACTGCTATATTGTCTGGCCGACAAACTGGTGTACTGGATGCATGGCAGCGAGCAACGCCATATTTAGTCGCGCTGAGATCATGAGCGCAGGGTTAGCGTCAATGCTTAGCCAAACAGCAGTCGCTTGCGGGCGACGAATTGATATTTAGCAACCGCATCTTTGAGAAACGACAGCTAAGCTTGATAGTGTGGTTGTGGTTACTGCCAGTGTAACTCTCGCTCTTGCCAGTGCATAGTTGCCTGACGGACATGCATTTTTTTAGCCAGAGCAGGATCAAAGTTCACTACTACATTGGCAGCAAACTGACTGAGAAAGGCGGATTTGAGGGATGCTCTGGCTTGATCTGGCCCGGACTGCTGGTATGGCACAGATGAGAGCAGTAAAAATCCATCATCTGCGATCCGCCCCGCCTGCATGTTTCCAGCAATTATTGCTGCAGCCTGACGAATTGGTTGAGCTAAATCTGGGCTAAATGGCCCAATTATTAATGCGGTGTTGGGCACATGCAGGTAATCAAAGCCACGGCCAATACATAACATCCACTCCAGGTGCTTACTGTCGAGTTGACGCCGATGCTGCCGCATCGCTGCTATATGAGCTAAATTACCCTGCACTAACGGCAGCAGATCCTGAACCAGAAGCGCTGGCATATCCGGTAACAATTGCCGCAGCATCTCAAGCATTTTACTTTGCTGCGAGTCAGCCATGGTGGCCAAATCCAACTGTTGCTCCGCCTCATGAAGAACCAGTGCATCAAGGTCGGTTTCAAAACCACACATCAGAGGATACAACCACTGCTGGTTGGGATAAAGCAGGCGAAATTGCTGCAGCAATAATCTGGCCTGTTGCTCTGCCGCCGCCCGATCACAGTCAAAACCCGCACAACCACGTTAGCGATCCGCTTTGAAATAATGATAACTGATTAATACCAATACCGGCCGACTTTGCTGCCAAGCTGCTTGAACCTGCTCCGCAAGCAAATCGCCTAAATAAGGCCAGCCAAGGTCAAAGACCCCACCCAGATTGCGAAATGGCTGGATCACCCCCGTTGGAATATG
>NZ_DAINOE010000110.1:0-8322 GCF_036735525.1 Arsukibacterium sp.
CCCTTTGCTAAGTTTTGGTGCAGCTTACTCCACCGTAACCGACTTCGCCAGGTTCCGCGGCTGATCTACGTCGGTACCTTTAATGATGGCGACATAGTAGCTTAACAGCTGCAGCGGTATGGTGTAGATGATAGGCGCAATAAGCGGATGCACGTGCGGTACGTTCACTACGCGCTGCGTAGCATCAGATTTAAAATGGGCGTCAATGTCGGCGAACACATATAAAATACCGCCGCGGGCGCGCACTTCTTCGACGTTTGACTGCAGTTTTTCCAGTAGTTCGTTGTTCGGTGCTACTACGATAATCGGCATTTCTGCGTCAATCAGCGCCAGCGGGCCATGTTTTAATTCGCCCGCGGCATAAGCTTCAGCGTGAATGTACGAAATTTCTTTAAGCTTTAACGCGCCTTCCATTGCAATCGGGTATTGATCGCCGCGGCCTAAAAATAGCGAGTGTTGCTTATCGGCAAACTCTTCGGCCAGGGTTTCAATACTGCCTGCCAATTGCAGCGTTTCTTCCAGCTTAGCAGGCAAAGATTTAAGCGCGCTAACCATTTCTTGCTGAGCGGCAGCACTCAAGCCATTATACTTACCAATGGCTAACGTCAGCATAGCCAAACCCACTAACTGAGTAGTAAAGGCCTTAGTAGAGGCCACGCCAATTTCGGCGCCGGCGCGGGTCATAAAGGCTAAGTCTGATTCACGCACCAGCGATGAACCCGCCACATTACAAATGGTTAAGCTGCCGACATAGCCCGCTTCTTTGGCCAGACGCAGTGCGGCCAGCGTATCGGCGGTTTCGCCAGACTGGGAAATGCTGACCAGCAAGCTGTTTGGTTGCACAAAGGATTTGCGGTAGCGGAACTCAGAGGCAATTTCAACGTTACAGGAAATACCGCCCAGCGACTCTAACCAGTAGCGCGCCACCATACCAGAATGATAACTGGTACCACAGGCAACAATTTGTACATGCTTCACTTTTTTAAATAACTCAGCCGCGCCGTTACCAAAGGTTTCATCCAGCACCGAATCGTTGCTTAAACGGCCTTCCAGCGTGTTATTAATAGCATGCGGCTGCTCGTAAATTTCTTTCAGCATAAAGTGACGGTACTGACCTTTGTCACCGGCATCGTAGCTGACATTCGACTCGTGCACTTCCCGCTCAACCGGTTGGCCGTCTTTATCAAAAATACTGACCGTTTGCCGGGTGATCTCGGCCACATCGCCTTCTTCTAAAAAGATAAAACGGCGGGTCACCGGTAACAGCGCCAGCTGATCTGACGCAATAAAGTTTTCACCTATACCCAGACCAATCACCAGCGGGCTACCTGAGCGCGCCACAACTATCCGGCTTGGGTCAGTCTTATCCAGCAATACAGTGCCATAAGCACCGTTTAACTGTTTTACCGATTGTTGCACTGCAACCAGCAGTGAGCTGGCGCTTTTTAGCTGCTCTTCTACTAAATGGGCAATCACTTCGGTATCGGTATCAGAGGTAAACACATAACCTTTGGCTTTTAATGCGTCGCGCAGTGGCGAGTGGTTTTCGATAATACCGTTATGTACCACGATAATATTGCTGGAAATATGCGGGTGGGCATTGCGTTCGCTCGGTTCACCATGGGTAGCCCAACGGGTATGAGCCACACCAGTACCACCAGGCACCGGCTGCCCGGCTACCGCATCTGCCAGCGCTTTTACTTTTCCTAAACGGCGTAAACGTTGCAGCTGGCCGTCCTCGGTAACAACAGCTACCCCGGCAGAGTCATAACCGCGATACTCCAGACGGCGCAAGCCTTCAACTAAAATATCTACCACATCCCGTTGCGCTACCGCGCCGACGATTCCACACATATAAAGTTACTCCACACTATTCAGTTAATTTGTTTTCGGGCAAGGCTAAACACGCATTACCGTGACACCATGTTGTTCAATTAAAGCCGCATCCTGATCAGTCAAACCGGTATCGGTCACCAACACTTTGATCAGCGACCAGGGTAATTCCAGGTTATGAATTTTTCGGCCCAGCTTGTCTGATTCCAGCATCACTATGACCTCGCGCGACACATCAGCCATTACCCGGCTTAAGCTGTACAGCTCGTTGTAAGTAGTAGTGCCGCGGTTTAAATCCAGGCCATCGGCGCCAATAAACAGCTGATCAAAATCGTAAGCGCGTAATACCTGCTCGGCCAATTGCCCCTGAAACGCTTCAGACTGCGGATCCCAGGTGCCGCCGGTCATCAGCAAGGTTGGCTCGTTTTCCAGCTCGCGCAGGGCATTAGCCACGGCCAATGAGTTGGTCATCACCACTAAGCCTTGCTTACTGGCTAACTCCGGCAATAAGGCGGTCGTAGTACGGCCGCTGTCGATAATAATCCGGTAATGATCTTTAATCAGGCTGGCGGCCGCTTTGGCAATAGCCACCTTGCGGGTGGAAACCTTTTCCAGGCTGGATTCGCTGACAAAGTCTTGCGGCACCGGCACAGCGCCGCCATAGCGGCGTAATAATAGGCCGGCCGTTTCTAATACCGTTAAGTCTTTACGAATCGTCACTTCTGACGTTTGGAAATGCTCCGCCAGTTGCTCCACCGTTACCTCACCCTGCAGCTGCAGTTGCGCCACTATAAGGTGCCGGCGTTGTTGGGTATTACGCTTATTCATTTCTTTCACTTAAATTTCGAAACGAAAGATATTTTACGCCAATTTACCAGCTTAGCAAGTTTCTTGCCCGCTGGATTGCAGATTTTTTCGCCTGAGTTAGAATAGCGTGAACAATGTTACAGTATATAGATGGTATTTCGTCAGTATTTTTTGGAGCCGGAACATGAAAACAGTCCTGTTATTAATAGCTGGCCTCAGCGGCAGCGCGATAGCTAGCTCACAACAAACGCAAATAGACCTTATTTTAAACCTGTTAACGCAAACCGGGCAGCTGCAGCAGCAAGCCGAATGTACCGGTTTATCTCAACAACGGCTGCGTGAGCTGTACCGCAGCACTATGCAACACTGCGGCCTGGATGATGAAAACCCGGCACATGAAAACTGCGTAAAACAACGTCTGGTAGCCTCCGGAGTACCGGCTGAGCGTTGGCAGCAATGTGAACAAGTTGACGAAGATCCTCAAGCGGCCATACTGGCACAACTGGATGCCATGTACGAGCGCATAGGAGAGCGCGCACCCACCGCAGCGGAGCAGGCACAAATTGATCAGTTGTTAGCGCAAATGCAGCAACAAGGCATGCAGGAAATGCAGCAAATGATGACTAATATTGCTGCCGCCAGCGCCGGTACAGAAGCCGCCATTACTCTGCCAATTTTGCCAGGCAGTAAAATCCTGATGCATATCCCTGGCAACATTGATGTAGAAATAGGCGATAAGATGATTAGCTCGTTACCGGGCGCGTCCTTTGCCAGTACTAAAACGCCCGAGCAGGTGCTGGCCTATTATCAGCAACAGTTACCCAGCTTTAAGTTACACAGTTTTAGTCTGGGTGAGGGTATAGAACATGCACTGATGCAGCAACTGCCAGCAGGTTTTTACTATCCGCGGGAAATTTTAAACGGCATCGATATTCCGCATATCCATATTCAGCCTGCAAACGGCATGGCCGAGCAGCTGCAGCCGGGGGCCAAAACCCTGTTCTTTATTTACTACCAACCTGCAGATTAATTGGCCGATACTTATTTTTGTTAACATTAAGGCGCCTACGCAGGCGCCTTTAACTTTCGAATCGAAACATAATCTGCGCTGTTCTTACTACACCACTGTCTTGTTTCTGCTCACTCGCAGCCACTAAATATTAATGAGAATCATTTGTATTTATAAAATAACTGTATTATAGTTTGCCTTGTCACGGACTGACGAAGACTGGCTCGGGATGAGCCATCTCTGGTCGTTGATTCACTCGTCTTGCATTTTGGGGTGGTAACTACCACCCCCTTTTTTATTGTGCTAGCAGCGGGATCTGTATTAACCGACACCGCTTTACCGGCTGGGGCTGAACGTCAGACGGCCACGTTGCACGGCCAAATTAACCGGCACAGCGGTGATCAGCTTTACGGTAGGGTTGCTTTGATCCAGCCGGTACACCGGGTTAGACGCCAGATAGCCATTCACCAGTTGTAATAACTCATTACTGACCGGGGCTAAATTACCGCGATAGCCGGCCGCTTCAATGCTGCTATCCAGCAATTTTAACGAGCGCACATAGATGGCTTTTTCATTGGCATCGTAATAGGGCGCGCCTTCTAATTGCAGTTGTAAATTAGCCGGGTAGCTCAAGCCAAATAATGACAATACTGCTGTGGCGTCGGTTTGAATACGCACCAGATCACTGTTATCCGGGCCTATCACCACCGTCATGCTATCCACCGCCATTTTCAGTGGTATCCCGGCTACCGTAGCCTGACGGTTAAGTTGAGCTAACTGTGAGCTCAGCAACTGCTGAACGTCCGCTTCTGTGACCGAGTAGCTGGCCAGCGAGCCCAGTTGACTACAAGCTGCCAGTAACAGCAGCGCGGCTGCCGCAAATATCTTACGCATACATCTGTCCTTTTAAGTGCATAGCTAAGGCGAAACTAGCCCAGCTTAGCTGACTTGCGGCTGAACAACCAGTTTCTGAGACTGAAGCCAGCAGATATCACAGCGGTTTGATACAAAACAATAGCTTGCACTTTAGCTAACGGTAAACTACATATCAGCAGAGTTCCGTAGCAAAAGAGCAGCCTATGACAACTTTTTTTAATGACGTGGCCGAGCAAATTCCAAGGCATCTTTTTGTCAGCACCCCAGACAATGCCGAGTTGGTGTCTGGCCATAGTATGCCTACCCAGGCCACAGTTCTACGCATATTGCAGTTGTTACCCCCTGTCGCACCACACCATATTATAATGCACGTCGGTGCTGGCACAGGCTATCTCAGTGCGGTGTTGTCAAAAATGGCAGCAAAAGTCTATGCCGTGGAGCGTGATGCGAGGCTAATTAACGAGGCCAGCCAACGTTATGCTGCCATGGGAATTGATAACGTACAGTTGGTGATGGCTGACGCAAAAAACACCTTACCGGCCAGCGAACCATGTCAGCTTATTCTGACAACTTGCTTACTGCCTGGTTACGAAACGCTGATACCCGCCTTAAGCGAGCACGGATTTTTAGCGGCGATCGAAGATGAAAAAGATCACGTTTCAAATTTAGTGTTGTACCAAAAACAGCAAGGCCGTTTAACACTGTTAAACAAACTGGGCTGGGTAGATTTCAGCCGCCGGCTGGCTGACATGGTTATTGACCTTGGCTATGCCGATGAAGCCATGCTTAACGAGGCCAGGTTAGAGGCCAGGCGTCACAATGAAACCTTTGCCCGTGCGCTTAACCGCAAACTGCAACAACATAGTAAGCCATTATATGAAGCCATGGCGGCAGAGCGAAATTTACCTTTTATTGATTATGAGAGCTTACTACAACAAGTCGACAGCAGTTTATTCGGCCATTTTTCACGTACATTTTTAGATCGTAACCGGGCCCTACCGGTTAATGTGCAAGATAACCAACTGATGCTGATTACCGATAACCCTGACGTTGATTTAGCCGAACTGGCGGTGATGAATAGCAGTGGCAAAATCCATTGCGCGCTGGTAACACCAGAAGATTTCCGCAGGCTGTGGAGCCATTTGGAAGTCAGCTCAAAAGCTCAGCAAAAGCCTGATACGACTAATAAAGCAGAAAGCCTGGACACCGCAGCAGAGGCATTACCTAATCCGGTTAATCCATACCTGGTCTCGCTTTATGATGCACTGTTGTTAGAAGCGGTAAGCGAGCATGCCAGTGACATCCATCTTGAATGTTATCAAAACACGCCAAGGGTAAGGCTGCGGATTGATGGCGATCTGCACGACCTGAAACATTTCCAAATAAACATGACAGAGTTAGCAGGCCTGATAAATGTTATAAAAATTCGGGCTGAACTGGATATCGCCGAGCGGCGTTTACCGCAAGGCGGCCGCAGCCAGGTTAAGCAGGGCCGGCATTTATACGATTTACGGGTGCAAACACAACCTTCATTACATGCTGAGCATATAGTGATCCGCTTATTGAAACACACCGGGCGGGCCATGACCATGCGTGATCTGGGTATGTCGCCCCGCGTGGCCACACTCTATAAGCGCTTGCTGAACAACCCGGCAGGATTAGTATTAGTGGTGGGGCCGACAGGCTCTGGCAAATCGACGACCTTGTATGCCGGCTTACAAGAGCTGGCAGACGATGGTAAACGCAAAGTGATTACCGTAGAAGACCCGATTGAATACTCGATAGATATGGTACAACAAACCCGGGCACGCGCCGATATTGGCTTTGATTTTCCCGATGCGGTGCGGGCTTTTGTCAGACAAGACCCTGACGTAATACTGGTAGGTGAAATACGTGACCACCCTACCGCACTGGAAGCAGCCAGAGCATCGCAAACCGGCCACCTCGTCCTATCCACCTTGCATTGCAATGATGCGGTAGATGCCATTCAACGACTCAAAGACCTGGATATTCATCCCAACTCTATCGCCAGTGAATTGCTGGCCGTGATAGCTCAGCGCCTGGCTAAACGCATTTGCCCGGACTGCAGAAGTGCCGACGAGCCCGATCCGGCTATTTTGGCCGAATTATTTCCTCAAGGTGCGCCAGGCAATTTTCGTTGTTTTATTGGCAAAGGTTGCAACCGCTGCAGAGGCAGAGGCACCCTTGGCCGTGTCGCCGTAGTCGAATTTTTATTAATGAACACTGACATTCGTAATGCCATCTCCAGAGAAAACACGGCCATCGAATTGCGCTGGCAAGCATTGGATGCCGGCATGATTACACTGCGCGACAGTGCATTAAATTTGATTATTGATGGCATTATCCCGTTAAGTGAGCTGCCCAAGGTACTGCTGCAAGAGCGGATGGCACCTGAGCACAGAGGGGGAGTAAAACAGTCATGAGCAACACAGCCAATACACAAAAAAAACCGGCGGAGCAGCACTATGCTGCCGAATTATATCGGTTACAACAAGCGGATAATGCGCCTGTTCCCCCCGGTTGGCGTATGTCAGCCGTTGCCGTTGAAAAGTTTATTTGCGGCGATGCGCAGTTATCCGTTGAGCGTAAGTTTGTCGCTGAACCCGGTGTAGTCACCCGGATTATTCTGGCGCTATGTACTCAACGCGGAGCTCTGCTGACCGGCGAGCCAGGTACCGCAAAATCCTGGTTGTCTGAACTGTTAAGTGCAGCGATCAGTGCTGACTCCACCCAAGTTATTCAGGGTGGTACTGTCAGCCATATTTCTCAACTGCTTTACAGCTGGAACCCACTCTTGTTACAACAACGTGGCCCTTGTTTAGCAGCCTTGGTTACCACTCCTTTATACCGGGCGATGCGTGATGGCAAGGTCTTACGTTTTGAGGAAATATCCCGTTGTCCGCAAACGTTGCAAGACGCCATATTATCGATCTTATCAGAGCGGATGTTGGTCGTGCCCGAGTTACCCCCAACAGAAAGCACCCTTTATGCCAAAGCAGGCTTTAACATTATTGCCAGTGCCAATAGTGTAGATGAAGGTGTGCAACGCATGAGTGCGGCATTAAAACGTCGCCTGAGTTTTGAGCATATCAGCCCCATTCGCCATATCGACGATGAAATGGATGTTATTTTATGGGAAACCAACAAACTGATGGCAGCGAATAACATTGAACTTACCCCGGATGCGGAATTAATTGCCGTGTTGGCAACCATTTTTCATGAACTTCGCAATGGTCAAACCCTGGATGGGCGCAGTACTGACCGGCTGGCCGGCGCTTCTATGTCTACTGCCGAAGCCGTCAGTGTGGCACATGCGATTTATACGCATGCCTACTATTATCAGCAGACACAGCCTGACGCACAGTTATTGTTGCATGTGTTGCTTGGCTCAGCACTGAAAGATCATCCGCAAGACAGGCGCAGGTTAAAACACTATGTGGAGACCGAGTTTGCCGAACGCAAAGGGCAATATTGGCAGGCGCTTTATCACAACCGCGCGTTAATTTAACCCAAAGGGCTTTACCGTCAGATAACGGCTGTTAGAGTAGTTATACAAGCAGAGCTGACCAGCTAAGCGCAGTCACTTTTAGCAACTTATGCTATGCTCAACCGCGATTAACCGGGGTTACATTACTTATAACAAGAATTTTTTATAACGAGAACATTATGGCGCTAATTCTAAAACTCATTGCCGGCATAGTGCTGGGCATGCTGCTCGGCCTCTATGCTCCGCATTGGCTTACCCAAATTTTAATTACCTTTAAAGCGCTGTTTGG
>NZ_DAINOE010000111.1:0-8113 GCF_036735525.1 Arsukibacterium sp.
ACGTCCAGTACACCCCAACAAAAGAAAATAACAGTGAGCCAATGACCGAAGTCGGTAACAACAAGGATTCAAATAATGCCGCCATTACGATGTAAATCATCGCCACCGCCAGTAACATATTAACCATCATCACTTGCTGCTCTTCATTCTGACGCTGAAAACTGCCGCGAAATGACCAGTTATAGCCTTCGGGCAAAGCGACGTTTTTCATCAGTTGCTCAATGTCGGCTCTGGCTTTGTCCATACTGACATCTTTTGCCAGATTCATGCGGATAGCAATGCCGGTGGAGCGGTCAAAACGTCGGATAGAATTCAAACGAGGTACTATGTGCAGCTCTGCCAGTTGCGCCAGAGTAATGGCCACACCATCTTGATGCGCCACCGGTAATTGTTGTAACTCTGCTACAGATTGGCTGATGGTTTCATCATATATCAACCTGAGCAGCACCTCGCCTTGCTCAGGGGTGCGAAAGGTGCGTAAATTGACGCCACGCAATGCCAGCGATACCCGTTGCGCGACTTGCTGAGCGCTGATGCCATAACGCTCCAACTGTTGGTGATCTAACAAGATTTGTACTTCTTGCTGGCCACGTGCTAAATCCGAAGTCACATCCTCCAACGCAGGCAAGGTTTGCAACATAGGCTGCAGTGTTCCAGCCAGCTCCATCAACACCTCGGTTGAACTGCCGGTTAAATGCAATTGCATGCCCCCGCCGCCGCCAAAATCAAATGCCGGGCGGGCACGCACCAATGCCGGCCATTCGCTGCGGATCTGTTGCTTTAGCTGTTCCAGCGATAACGAGGGTGATTCTTTCAATAAAATAATCGACATTGCGTAGCCGGCAGTATAATAACTATAAACGGATTCGATATGCAGCTCTTGCTGACGGCTGTATAAATATGCCTCCATCTGGCTTACTTCTGAGCGGACTTCTTCCAGGCTATAATTGCCCTGAATATTATAATTTAGAAATAAGCGGCCATTATCACCGTTTTCATCACCCCCAGATCCGACTATACCGATGGGGATAACAATACTCACTAATACTAATACAGCACCAAGTGAGGTGAGCTTCGGCCAGTTCATCAATCGTTGCAGGATGGCTTTATAACGTTTGTCCAGGCGGCTGCCTTGCGGATCTATTACCGGTTGTACTTTTAACTTTGTGGTTAACAGTGGGATAAGACTCAGCGCCATTAATAATGAAATAGCCAGACACAAACAGATCGCAATGGCGACATGTTCCAGAAAAATGGTCAACTGCATTTTCTGACCAATGATATTGGGTAAAAAGACTATTGCTGTGGTCGCGGTCCCCGCCAGTACCGCTAAACTCACCCGGCGCACACCCCGTTCAGTCGCTGCTTTGACATCACCGCCAGCGGCGCGCTCCCGGAAAATACTTTCAGTGACCACCACCGCATTATCGACCAGCATACCTATGGCCAGCATTAATCCCATCATACTTAAGATATTCAGGCTGTAGCCCATAAAGTACATGGCACCCAGCGCAATGATAATGGCAGAGGGTACTGACAGCACCACTATTAAGGTTGTGGTCAGGTGGCGTAAAAATAAATACAGCACGACAAGTGATAACAATGCACCAATAGCCCCCGCCGCCAGTAAGTCTTTTAATGAGGTCACCACGCCTTCAGCGACATCGTCCATCACATACAGATTAATGCCATTAAATGCCGGGTTATTATCAGCCGCCTGCACTACGACCATAGCCGCTTTGGCTACGTCAACCAGATTAGCGCCTGACTCTTTATACACATTCATGCCCACCGCATAAGTTTGGTTTAAATGGCGGCCATCGGTGCGTTTGGGTAATTCCAGCTGAATACTGGCAACATCGCGTAACATTAGACCGGGCCGCACCGGCAGGCGTTCAATTTCGGCCAGTTCGCGGTATTCCCCCAGTGGTTTTACCAGGATACTTTGCTCAGCATTTCTTAACTCGCCGGCGGTTAAAGCAAAATTACTGCCTCTTAGTTGTGCCAATAAGGCCGTCGCGTCGACATTTAGCGCTCTGAGTTTATCCGGATCTAGACGGATAATAACCTGCCGTTTTTCTACGCCATACAGCTCTACCTTAGAGACTCCCTGCACCCGCTCTAAAGGCCGTTTTATTTGTTGCTCTAATAAGTCATAGGCCAACGCCAAATCGCGATCTGATGAAATACGCAGCTGAAATATTGGCATATCGTCAGTATTAAACTGAAACACCATTACCCGCTCTACATCTGCGGGCAACAGGTGCCTTACCGTATCAAGCCGTTCTCGTACTTCGAGCCCTTTGCTGCTGATGTTCTCACTCCAGTTAAACTCCAGTGAGACATCAGCACTGTTCTCATTAGAGAAACTGCGCATCTGTTTAATACCACTTACCGTAGCCAGTGCCTCTTCTAATGGTCGGGTGATCAATCTCTCAACCTCAGCCGGACTGGCATTACGGTATGGCACATTGACATACAGCTGCGGAATATCAATGCTGGGTAACATTTCCAGCGGCAGCAAGCGGCTGGCTAAGGCGCCAAATAGCAGCATCGAAATAAATACCATCGTCACCGTGACCGGGCGGCGCAGCGCCAAGCGGGTAATGGCCAGAGGTTGTTCGGTCATAGGACCTCCTGCGCTGAAGTGTTTTCTGCCTGGAGAGCCGCAGCTAACGGCTCCCGGCTAACCAATGCATAGAGCACCGGTATAAACACCAGTGTAAGCAGGGTCGATATTAATAAGCCGAAAATAACAGTAATCGCCATAGGTGCGCGGATTTCACTGCCATCGCCGCCACCCAACGCCATCGGCATTAATCCCAGCACCGTGGTTAACGTCGTCATCAGTACCGGGCGTAAGCGACTGGCGCCACCTTCAATAATGGCTTCTGTTAACGCGACGCCACTTTGTCGTAACTGATTAATGCGATCAATCAGCACTATGGCATTATTCACTACAATACCGGCCAGCATAATCAAGCCAATAAACACAATAACCGATAAGCGGGTGTCGGTTAGCCACAGCCCCAGGATGGCACCAGCGCCGGCTAATGGCACGGTAAATAAAATCAGCAACGGCTGCAGTAAATTCTCAAATTGTGACGCCATCACCAGGTACACCAGAAAAATCGCCAGTAACAGTGCCATCAACAATGAACTGTATGCCCGTTGCATTTCTTCGCTTTGTCCTGCTATCTGTGCCGTCACACCAAAGGGCAGTGTTTGCGCAGCCAGGATGCTTTTTGCCAGTTCTGTTGCCTGCTCTACATCGCCATAGGCCAGGTTAGCACTGACAATCGCCACCCGTTGCTGAGCGATGCGGGTAATCTCACTGGGGCCCAGTTCACGACGAATATCAGCTACTGCAGATAATGGCAATGGTTGAGCACTGCCGGGGTTGATGATGAGCGCGGCCAGTTGTTGCTCACTTTGCCGAAAATCGGCGGCCAGACGCACTCTTATATCAATTTTCCTGTCATTCACTGAGTATTGGCCGGCGACCTCCCCGCCAACATACACTGCTACCCGCTTAGCCACCTGCTGCGCCGTCATACCCAGTTGCGCCAACCGGGCGTGATCAAAATACAGGGTAATTTCAGGCTGGCCCGGCCTTAAACTGGTTTTTACATCAGCAAAGCGTGACTCAGCCGCCAGACTGGCCAGTAATGTATCGGCCGCCAGTTTCAGCTCGGGCAGTTCATAACCGGTGATTTCAATTTCCAGCGGCGTAGCAAAACTAAACAGCTCTGGCCGGTCAAAGCGGGCAGTGACACCGGCAACGCTGACCAGGTGTTGCCGCAGCACCGCCATAACCTGCTGCTCTACTTCTGGCGCACTACCAGGCTGAAGTACGATGCTCAGCCGCCCCCAGTGGCTGCCGCCTATTGCAGGGTCTACCGTCATCTGAGCGCCGGTGCCTGCCTGGCCATAACTGCGGGCCACACCCGGCAAAGGCGCAGCCACGGCGGCTAATTGCTTTAACACTGCATCGGTTTGCTCAATGGCACTGCCAATCGGCAGCTGAATTTCAACATAAAACTCGCCCTGACTTAGTTGTGGTATCACATCAGCTCCCAGCCTGGGTAACAAGCTGTAACACAGGCCCGCCAAAACTAAGGTACTAGCAATGGTCAGCAGTTTGGCATGCAGTACCGCCGTTAAAAAGCGACGATAGCCACGGGTTAGCGCGTCAAGGCTGGCTTTAACCACCAATAGCAGTGGCGCGAACAGCCAACCGAGCAACCTACTCAGCGCCCGCCATAGCAAGGTCACCAGGCTTAGCAGGCCTAACTGTATAAAATACAGGCCTTTAAACAGCTTTTTTGGCAGCCACAATACCGCACGAGCAACAGAGTGATACCAACGCTGCCCTATGGCTCTTACGATCGTCGGCTCCTTTGCAGCAAAGTCTGCAGCTACATTCACCCGCCGCTGCCGCGCAGCCATAGTCGGAATCAGTGTCAGGGCCACAACCAAGGATACCAATAATGCAAAGGTTACAGTAAGTGCTTGATCTTTAAATAACTGACCGGCAATACCTTCTACGAAGACCAGCGGGAAAAACACCGCCACTGTGGTCAGGGTCGAGGCGGTGATGGCCATCGCCACTTCACCGCTACCTATACGGGCCGCTTCAGCAGCATCCTTACCCTGTTCTTTGTGACGTGCTATGTTTTCCAACACCACTATGGCATTGTCCACCAATAAGCCTACAGCCAGCGCTATACCGCCTAAGCTCATCATATTCAGGGTAATGCCCTGACCATACATCAAATTAAAGGTGGCTATAATGGATACTGGTATCGCAATAGAAATAATCACCGTGGACCAGACATTGCGCAAAAATAAGTACAAAACCAGCATCGCCAGTAAACCGCCGATAATACCGGCTGACTTCACCTCACTTATCGCTTGCTTAATAAAGGCGGACTGATCGTACACCAGGGTCAGCGTATAATCTTGCGGCAAACCTTTGCGCAGCGCAGGTAATTGCGCCAACAGCAATTCGGCAACATTGACCGTATTAGCATCGCCTTCTTTGTATATAGCCACTTCAATCGCTTCAGCACCATTGATATAGGTGACACTTCTGCGATCAGCAAAAGCATCTACCACCGTGGCCACATCTTTTAAGCGAATTTGCGAATTGCCTACCGTCGCCAGATAGAGGTTTTCTATGGCCGCTAAATCAGCAAACTGATTCATCGTACGTACCAGATAATCGTAACCAGGGGTTTCCAGCCGGCCACCGGCTAAATTAATATTTTCTTGCGATAAGCGGCTACTGATAAGGCCAATATCTAATTGCAACTGACTGAGTTTATGGGGGTCAACCAGCACCTGGACCTCTTGATTTAAACCGCCATCCGGGCGCACAGCGGCAATACCAGGCATAGCTTCAAGCTTACGGCGTAAATCTTCTTCGGCATAGGTACGTAGTGATACCAGGTCCTGCTCATTGCGCAGCCCCCCTTCACGGCTTAATGCCAAACGCAGCACAGGATCAAGATTAGGGTTAAAGCGCAGTAATAACGGTTTATCGATATCCAGCGGTAACATTAGTACATCAAGTTTTTCGCGGACTTCCAGCATTGCCAGATCCATGTCTGTACCCCAGTCAAACTCCAGTACCACATCTGAGCGGCCCGAGCGGGATACCGACTTTACCTTGCGCACGCCTTTTACAATACCCAATGCTTCTTCAATCGGTTTGCTAACCAGTTGCTCTACTTCAACCGGTGCGGCACCAAGATATTCTGTTCGTATAGTTAAGCTGGGGTAAGATAAATCCGGTAACAGGTTTACCGCCAGCCGGCCCGCTGACACTAAGCCAAATAACAGAATACCAAGTGTAAACATCCATATCGTCACCGGGCGGGCGACTGCAACATCAACCAGTTTCATAAAACTGTCCTTCTGAGTATTTATTTTTGTAGTTAGTTACTGTAATGATAAGCCCGGCATCGCCGGGCTTTGGGGATTAAAATTCCCTGGTGCTAACAACATTGACCAGGCTTTGCTCCTTTAGCGCGCCCTGACCAGCAATAACCACCTGCTCGCCAGCCTGGATACCCGATAAAATTTCCACACTAGTTTCGGAGCTATAGCCGGTATGTACGGTTTTGCGCTCAACTTTACCCTGCGCATCGACCACAAAAACACTGGGCTGGTTATCGGTCAGCATAATGGCGCGTTTAGGCAGGAGAACTGCGTCGGTTTTAACATCAAATTTAAGTTCAACCTGGGCAAACATACCCGGGCGTAATTGTCCCTGCGTATTATTAATGATTAAGGTAGTACGCACAGTACCTGATTGCGCATCTACCACAGGCGAAATACGGCTTATTTGCGCCTGCACCGGCAGCATGCCGGCAAAGATTAAGCTGGCTGCCTGACCCGCTTTTGCCTGTGCCAGTTGCTGCTCGGGGATATGCACTACCGCTTCGAGCTCAGCATTAGCTACCAGGTGAAATAACGATTGTGGCGCCATTTGACTGATCAGCTGTCCTGTTTTGACATAACGACGCGCAACCACGCCGTCAATGGGTGCACGGATCTCGGTTTCACGAACACTCAGTTCCGCCAAATCCACTGCTGCTTTTACTGCATCAAACTGCCAGCGCAACTTGTCATAAACATCGGTACTTACCAGCTGCCGCTGGTGCATCTCTGACATACGCTTAAGTTCGCTGTCCAACCGGCTTAACTCAGCCTGCTCTCTGGCCAGCATCAGACGCTGACGTTCATTGTCTAACACGGCTAACAGTTGTCCGGCTTTAACATAATCGCCTTCCTCTGCCAGAACTTGCTGCACAATACCACTAGTCTTGCTTATGACGTCTGTTTCAGCACGGGCGGCCAAAGTGGTATTAGTATGATAACTGCTACTGATTTCACCCAGGCGGGCCATCGCCGCTTCAACCGGAATAGCCAGGGTTTCTGTCTGCGCAGCATTAACGCTGCTGCTGGCTTTATTACAACCGGTTACTATCAGGCTTGAGCTGAGTAAAACGGCGACCAGAGTTAATTTATTCATTGTAGATCCCTTGTTCAAAGCGAGAATATGGTTCAGTCATTACCCTAGTTATGCAGCCGCCATGCCATAATAAATAATCAATAAAAATCAATGCTTTAAAAAATATAAATTACCTATTTAGCTTTTTTCAAAAAGCTGAAATCCGAATATTAGTCATTTTAACTAATTAATAGTTAAAACATTAGCATTGCTCAGACTTAAGCACTCAGCCGAGGTTCAGTTGCGCTGATCGATAATGTGTAACAAAACGTTTAAATCTACATATACCCGCGCAGGCTGTTACATTAGCCTAAGCTCGGGTAAACTAATGATGATTGCTAATTATCGCTGCAGAGGTGGAATATGACTCAGGTATCTTTATTTCAAACCGGCTTTATCGCCGCCTGTATGCTGTTGTTAACCGCCTGCGCCAACCCCCGGCCTGCAATAGTGGATTACGACAAAACTGTCGATTTCAGCCGTTATCAAACCTATGCTTTTTATGTGCCGGCAGAGGCTGTTGTAACAGCGGAATCAGATAAGTCTGAAGCAAGCAAACAGGCAGCTGAATACCATAGCCTGCTGGATCAGCATTTTAAAGCCGCAATAGAGCGCGAAATGTCAGCGCTGGGTTACCGCTTAGTGGCAGATAATCCACAGTTACTGGTGAATTACCTGTCAAATGTAGAACAACGTACCGATGTCAGAAGCTCCCCCTTTCAGGTGAGCGCCAATTATGGCTATGTTGGAAGCCGTACCGGGCTATTTTTAGGTATCCCGTTATTTGGACGTGCGGTAGAGCAACACGAATACAAAGTAGGCACCGTCACGATTGATTTAATAGACGCCGCTGAACAGCGCTTAATATGGCAGGGATTATTAGAAGGTCGCTTAAGTAATAAAGCACTGCAACAGCCGCAGCAAGCGATTAGTAACACCGTTAATCAGATTTACCAACGTTTTCCAACGCGCTTGCCAATTGAGTGAACATAGTAAAGGCGGTTAAAAAAATAAGGGAGCCGAAGCTCCCGACACCAGTACAGTGCAAGATAATCCAGGAAAGGAAGGTGTTACAGGACTAAGTATCGCAGCCTT
>NZ_DAINOE010000112.1:0-7969 GCF_036735525.1 Arsukibacterium sp.
TGAGCTGGAGGAGCCGCTAAAGGAAGTCAAAAAGGAAGTGGACGAGCGCGAAAAGCGCATGAAAGAAGAACGCTTAGCGCGACTTGGCCAGAAAGTGCAAGCTATCCGCGATATTGCCACTCAGGCCCGCGGTAAATCATCTGATGAAATTGCAGAGCTGATCAGTACCGTTGATGCTATAGACGCGACTGAGGATTTTTACGAGCTAACGCACGATGCTGTTAACGCACGTGCTGAAACGCTGAAATCCCTGGGCGAAGCCTACAATGACCGCCTATCGTTTGAAGAAACGCAGCGTCAGCTTGCAGAGCAAGAAGCCCAGCGCAAAGCAATGGAAGCCGAGCAAGCTGTAGAGCGCCGTATCAATAACCTTAAAATGATACCGCTTGAATACATGCAGCGCAGCTATGCCGACACCAAAGGCCAGCTTGATCGCCTGGTGAACTTTGTGCCAGAAGAAAAAGACTTTGCCGGCCGCCTTGACGAAGTAAAGTTAGCCATGAGCAATGTAATATCACAATTAACCGCAATGGCTGATCAAAAGCTTGTCATGGAAGAAATGGCAGCAAAGCAGTCAGCAGTGCAGGTTGAAAAGGACGAGCCTGAAAACTTCCGCAAGGATCCTGAGCCGGAAATAAAAGCGCCAGCATTGGCGGTATTTGATGAAAAACCAGCGAAAGAGCCAGAAGTGGTTAAGCTTGTAACGATGCTTGTTACTTGCAGTTCAGCTGACGTAAACCGGATCATGAAAATGGTTCACACTGTAGCCGGTGCTGAAATAAGCTTATTGAATAACTAACAGCGGCCTACGGGCCGCAACTGGTGACCTATGACAACATTAGAAAACAGAATAGAAAACTTGGAGCAAAGCATTGCTAATGCAAGGCAAGCTGCGCAGTACGCAGAGGGCCAGACCTACCGCGATGAAATGCGCCAGATTGCAGTAATGGAAAGCAACTTGGCCAGGCTGAAAAAGGAAAAAGCTGATGCTAGTGCTAACAAGGTCGATTAACCGCTCTATCGTGATCGGTGATGGTGACACCAAAATCGAAGTAGTGGTTTTGGGCATAAATGGTGGGCAAGTAAAGCTTGGCGTTAAAGCGCCGGATTCGGTTGATGTTCACCGGGATGAAATTTACAAGCGCATACAGGAGCAAAAAGCTTATGCCAACTCAAGTCGATAAGTTTATATCTGATCTCGATGGTGGTCAGTTAGAAGAAAAGCTTAGCAAGGTGCTGAGCATGGTTGCCGGTGCAGTGATGGATCATAACGCTGCTGGCGAGGTAGTTATCAAGCTGGGCTTTAACCGGCTATCAATCCAGCAAGTAATGGTTACGCATGAAGTTAAGTTCACGCGACCAACGCAACGCGGCAAACAGTCTGAGCATGAAAAGATGCAGACGCCGA
Organism: Arsukibacterium sp.; assembly: GCF_036735525.1. Lineage (NCBI taxonomy): Bacteria > Pseudomonadati > Pseudomonadota > Gammaproteobacteria > Chromatiales > Chromatiaceae > Arsukibacterium > Arsukibacterium sp. Next base: position 1,409 of record NZ_DAINOE010000112.1, read on the forward strand.
TGTATGTTGGCGAAAAAGGTGCACTGAGTTTCTTCCCGGAGAAGCAAACAGTGATGTTCGGTAAAAAAGGCGATTTACTTTCTAAGGAATAATCATGTTAGATAAAGAAACTATTGCTGCATTGCAGCAGGCAGAAACGCTTAACAAGCTGATCGGGCATGTTGAAAAAGTCACAGCCAGCGGATTTAATGCGGTTGTACTACCTGACGGCTTTAAGCTGGCAGATGTTGAGTGCTACTTGCCCAACCGGGTTCGCTTTACTGGTCAGTTCAATACAAACAGCGTGTTAAGTTTTTCTGAATACGTGCGTGACCGTGGTGCTGATAGTGCCCGCGTGTTTGTTGATGCTGACAGTATGAATGCAACGGCAATCCTGGACTTTGTTAGTTTTGGTGTTGCTTTGCACTGTGAAGACAAAGCCATAGTAAAAGCTAAGCGCAAAGCAGAGTATTCAGCATTGCTGGTATTCACTTCTGAACGCCACAGCCAGAAAGCTTTTGCTGAGTTCCTGGAAGATTACGCTGATTACATTTGTTGTTTTGATGCTGATAATGATCCTATTGATATTAAAAAGGCCATTTCAGCGGTGCGCCGTATCGAGATAAACGCAAAGGCCAGCGCCACCAGCGAAGTGAAAAGCTTTAGCTCGGAAAAGTCAGCTTTTGAAAGTATGTCAGTGAACGAAGAAAACAAACTACCGCATACTATCCGGTTTAGCTGCGTGCCTTACGCGGAGTTTTCTGAATTCAGTTTTGACATCCGTCCGGCAGTAATTACCGGCAACGAAGTGAAACTATCAGCTCGCATGGTGCAGCGTGAAGAAAAGCAGGAAGAAATAGCTAATTACTTCTGCGATTTAATTACCGGCAAGCTGGAAGAACTAGAAATAGAAGCGCCGATTAACATCGGTACATTCAGCAAGTAAACCGTTAACGCGCCCGGCTACGGCCGGGCTATATGGAGTGTAGAATGAAAGTGTTGATAGCTTGCGAAACATCCGGGACAGTAAGGGATGCTTTTATCGCAAAAGGGCATGACGCAATGAGTTGCGATTTATTACCAACTGAAAAGCCGGGACCGCACTACCAAGGTGATGTTCAAGATATTCTTAATAATGGCTGGGATTTAATGATTGCGCACCCTGATTGCACCTATCTAACCAATTCTGCTGCATGGGCTTTTGGTGATGGCCCATACCATCAGAAAATTAAGCCAGGCACGCTTGTTGGCGAAGCCAGGCGCGAAGCCAGGCGCGAAGCCATAGCGTTTGTAAAATTACTAATGGATGCTCCAATACCGCTAATTGCCATCGAAAACCCGGTAGGCTCAATCAGCACTTACATCAGGCCGGCAGATCAATATATCCAGCCTTACGAATATGGCCATGATGCCAGCAAGAAAACCGGGCTTTGGTTGAAAGGACTGCCGCTGCTAACCCCGATAAAATATGTCGAGCCAAGATTGGTTTGCTGCGGGGTTGTCTTAACTGATAAATACGGATGCCCTAACTGCTGTGGTGATAAAAAGCCATTACAGCGCTGGGGTAATCAAACCAATTCAGGCCAGAACAAGTTAACGCCGGGGCCTATGCGCTGGCTTGATAGGGCAAGAACCTACCAAGGCTGGGCTGATGCAATGGCTGATCAATGGGGTGGATTATGAGAGAACTAAACAACTGCTGCAGCATGACAGACCACAAACAAAACCCGGCTGAAATATACCTAGTGCCAGACGCTGAGCATGGCCACGTTTGGAGTGATGATCCAGCCCCCGGCGAGGGCATGCGCGAAGAAAATGCCACGCGGTATGTGCGGGAAGATTTGGTGCCGGAAAGCAATGCAACGCTGGCACTGCGCATAGCTGAGCTTACAAGGGAGAATTCAACACTTCAGGCTCGATGTGCAGACCTTGAACTGCTGCTAAGCACTGAGCAGGATTTAGTTCTTGATTACCATGCAACAAATGATGCTTTGGCTGCGCAAGTAGAACTGTTAAAAGCAGCAATTACCACAGCATTGCGCGGTACGGTTTTCGATGAAGTTGGTAATCGTGATGACGATGGTTTAATTCCCTTTAGGAACACCAAGACAGCAATCGAAGTTTTAACCGATGCGCTTTGTCAATTAAGCAAACTACGCCAGCAGGCTAAGGGTGGTAAGTGATGCTTGAATTTATCCCGCACTTAATAATCTGTTTATACATATTAGTAAAGCTATCTTACTACTTTACGACAAAGCTAGATAAATCAGGGGATTATAAGTGAACACAGAAAAAGACCTAGCCAAAAAATACGGCATGAGCGTAGCAGGCATACGCTACCGACTGCAAAAAGGTATACCACTTGATGCGCCACTTAAAAACGGCAACAAAGGCGGTAACTTTAAAATTGACCGAGCGACAGCGTTAAAAGTATGGAAAGGCATTTACCGGATCCGACGAGGCCAGAAAAAGCAAACATACACAGAACTGGCTGCAGCAATGCAAGTCCCTGAAACGATAGTAAGGGCCATTGCCCACGGCAAAACATGGAACAGCGTTACAGGTTTACCAAAGCCTAAGCACGAACAGTATTAGTTGTGCTATAATTTTAACCGCTGCATTGTGCAGTAAAGTCGTGTTATTTTGTGTTGACAGCCGGGAAAGACCGGCCCAGTTTATTTGCATCGGCACTGAGAGATGCGGCCCCCACAGGCCGCTCGTTGTGGGACGGTATCAGTGCTGATTCAAATGAGCTGAGTGACTACTACCTGAGCGAGCAGGAAAGCTCCCTAACGCCAACAGCTCATTACTATCAACGAGGTAACTATGCAATACAACCAATTCAAAGCCATAGCCACAGACTGCCTAAAGCGCTGGGGGCTATACAGCCCGGCAGTAGTTGAGCTTATGGCAATGATTGTTGCGCATGAATCAATGCACGGCAGATACCGCCGCCAGATTAACGGCCCAGCATTGGGCCTGTTCCAGATTGAACCGCCAACTCATGACGACATTTGGCAAAACGGCCCAGGCATTAAGCGCAGAGCAGCGCAGTTTGGCATTAAGCAAGACGTTAGCCAGCTAGAGCACAGTGACGAATACAGCATATTCGTAGCCCGGCACCACTTGATGCGGGATCCTAACCCCATTCCTACCGATGCCATAGCCATGGCTGAATACTGTAAGTCATACTGGAACACTGTCAAAGGCAAGGCCACAGCTGAAAAGTATTTACGTGATTGGGAAACCTGGAAATGAAATACTTAGCCTATGCCGCCGCTGCTGCTGCAATTATCACAGCGCTATACCAAGCTCACTCATACATATTCGAGCAGGGCCGCATTACAGAGCGTGCAGAAATACAAAGAGCCTACAATGCCGCAATGGAAAAGCAGCAAGCCAAGTACCGCGACTTAGTTCAGCACGCATTAAACGCCCAGGCCCAAGATCACGCCTCAGAAATTCAGCGCATAGCCGCTAATCAGCAAACCGAAACCATAACCAAAGAGATCATACGCTATGTTGACCGTAAGATTATTGTACCTGCTGAGTGTGATCAGCTTGCTGCTGATGTTGTCAGCGTGCTCCAGCAAACCAGCGCAGCCATACGTGCCGCGAATAGAACCGCCGAAAGCGGTGATCAGCCCGGAGCTTTTAACTTACTGCCCACCGATAGCAGTGATCCCGGACGAGCTACACGCAGCGCTGAGGACGCTGGCGGAGAATTCCGCAGTGATAGCCGACTGTTATCGCCGCCAAGCAAACCTGGTTGATGCGGTAAAGCGCCGGTGAGAAAAGCAAAGACAGATGCAAACCAACAGGAAATAGTTGGTTTTTTCCGTTTAAACGGGTTTAGCGTAGCGATTACCAGCGCTGCGCACGATGGATTCCCTGACCTGGTGATAGGGTTTAACGGCATTACAGTACTGGTAGAAGTAAAGGACGGATCCCTTGTTCCAAGCAAACGCAGGTTGACGCCGAAACAGATTGAATTCCATAATGAATTTAAGGGCGCCATAACAGTGGTTGAAAGCATTGAGCAAGCAGCCGCACTGGTGAAAAAGGTCAAAGCGGCCACAGGCTTAAAATGGTAGGGGATAAAATGCCAGACGGTACAACAAGCGCACTCAGGCAGCTCATAGAAATAGGTGTTGGCTGGATATGGTTCATCGTACTAGCTATATGGGGGGGAACGGCGAACTACATAAGCCGGATCCGCAAAAATAATATGAAATTCAGCACAGTCGAGTTAATTGGCGAGTGGACTATAAGCGGTTTTGCTGGAGTAGTTACCGGGTTACTCTGCATGGAGTACGGTATGGGCATGAACATGACATTCGCAATGGTGGCCATAGCTGGCCATGCTGGCGGTAGGGCCATTTTTCTGCTTGAAAACCTTTACGCTAAGCGCATTGATAAGAAAGGTGACTAATGCCTGGTAAGAGCAAAGCCTACGCTACTATAACGCTACGGACAGGCGAAACGCTTAAGCTGTCAAGACAGCAAGATTTGTTTGCCCGTTCATTCGCTTTGCATGGTGATGCAACAAGGGCAAGGTCTGAGGCTGGTTATGCAGAAACTAAGTACGCCAGACAAGAAGCCTGGAAGCTACTGCTTAATCAAACAACACAAAAGGCTTATGAGCATTACAGAGCTAAAGCTGCTGAAAAGCTGGATATTAGCGAGAACAGGATCCTTGCTGAAATGGCTGCAATGGGATTCAGTAACTTGGCTGGGTATTATGCTGCAGGCACGCAGTTAAAGCCGCTTGATGAACTTACCCCGGCGCAGCAACGCGCAATACAGAAAATAAAAACTAAGCGATACCTGGAGCGAACCGGCGCAGGCCCGGAAGATTTTGAAGAAGTTGAGATTATGCAGATAGAGCTGCACCCTAAACTGCCGGCACTTAAGATGATTGCCGAAATTAAGGGAATGTCAGCGCCTAAGGATGCAGACAAGCAGCGACCGGTTAACGTCCATGTTCACGTAACAGGCAACGCCGAAGTAAAAACCGATGCTGGTTAGTATTGAAGATGATATTGACATTATCGACAGTGAAAGCTCGATTGAGCCTATTAATGTTCAGCTGCCTTACCTTTACACAGCTAGGCCGTACCAGTCTGATTTATGGCGAGCTAAGTTTGTAGAAAAGAAAAAGCGATTTGCTGTTGTCTGGCACCGCAGGGCAGGCAAAGACAAAACATACTGGCAAATAGCTGTTGCAGCCACACAGGAGCGAGTAGGCGCTTACTGGTACATGCTACCAAAGAGCACTCAGGCGCGTAAGGCAATATGGAAAGGTCGAGGAAAAGACGGTTTACGCTTTCTTGATCACATACCGCCTGAAATCATTGCCAACATAAATAACACTGAAATGTATATCGAGTTCACAAACGGCAGCTTGCTGTATGTGCTGGGTAGTGATAGCTATAACAACTTAGTCGGTAACAATCCACTTGGCGTGGTGTACTCGGAGTGGTCACTGTGCGATCCGGCCAGCTGGGACTATCTAAGGCCAATACTGGCAGAAAACGATGGCTGGGCCATGTTTTGCTATACACCCAGGGGCCGCAATCACGGCTATACTCTGCTGGAAGCTGCCAATAAGTTCCGTGATCGCTGGTATGTGTCGCTACTTACTGTTGATGACACTAAAGACGCAGACGGCAAACCAATAATAACGCCACAGATAATCCAAGATGAGCGTGACGAGGGTATGAGCGAGGATATGATCCAGCAGGAGTATTACTGCTCATTCGATGCCGCTATTCCTGGCGCATACTTTGGTAAAGAGATCAGAGCGGCATACGAAGATAACCGGGTTACTCGCATACCTATTGAGAAGTCACTGCCAACGTATACCTTTTGGGACTTGGGGATCAGTGATGATATGTCAATTTGGATAATGCAGCCGATTGGAAAGGAATTAAGGCTGGTTGCCTGCTACAGTAACAGTGGCGAGGGCATGGAGCATTATATAAACTATCTGCATGAGTTTGCAGACAAACATAAGATACGCTGGGAAGAACACTACGCTCCACACGATATAGAAGTGCGCGAGCTTATGAGTGGCGAAAGCCGGCTTGATACCGCTAAAAAGATGGGCATTAAGTTTAAGGTTGTACCCAGGGTTAAAAATAAAATGGATAGCATTAACGCGCTTAGGGCGATATTCCCGCGGTTACTGTTCGATAAGGAGCGTTGCGAAAAAGGCTTAAACGCAGTGGCCAGTTATCACCGCGAGTACGATGAAAAAAAGAAAGTATTTAAAGAGCGGCCAGAACATGACTGGTCAAGTAACTTATCAGATGCACTGCAGCAGCTTGCTATGGCGTGGAAAGATAAGACTGTTAATAAACCTGAGCCCAAGCCTATACCGATTGGCGCTGGCGGCTGGATGGGAGGATAAATGAAACAGGATAAGCCAGAAAGCCCAAAAGGCGAAGATGCCAAATTAAAACTGGCCCGTGAGCGTGCATCTGCAGCAATGACAGGTTGGAAACATAACTTTGACGCAGCTCAGGAGGATATTTTTTTCTTGGCTGGTACTCAGTGGCCCGAGGCAATACGCAAACAGCG
>NZ_DAINOE010000113.1:0-6721 GCF_036735525.1 Arsukibacterium sp.
GCAGAACACCACAACTCAATGACGGTAATATAGCCAACAAGCGGGCAGAAATTGCCCGGTATTTTACCAATACCTTTGACACCTACACCCGACTGTTTGATTGCTTGCGCGATGATACCGGGTTTTACCAAAAGCCTATCGCGCTGCGCCATCCGCTGATTTTTTATTTTGGTCATACCGCCACGTTTTTTATCAACAAACTTATCTTAGCGAAGCTGATATCCGCGCGCATCAATCCGCACATGGAATCCATTTTTGCGGTAGGCGTGGATGAAATGAGCTGGGATGATTTATCTGAAGCGCATTTTGATTGGCCCAGTGTGGGGGCTGTACGCGAGTATCGTGCCAAGGTGCGCGCGACCGTGTTGGATCTCATCAACACCCTCGAGCTGGTATTGCCAATTGATTGGGACAATGCCTGGTGGCCTATTGTAATGGGCATAGAGCATGAGCGTATTCATCTTGAAACCTCTACGGTGCTGATCCGACAGCAGGTTTTGGCGAAGGTTAAGTCATTACCTGAGTGGCCAATCTGTCAAGAAACCGGTCAGGCGCCTAAAAATAAGCTGGTAACGGTGCCAGCGGGCGCGGTGAATATTGGCAAAGCCTTAGATAGCACCTTTTATGGTTGGGATAACGAGTATGGCCAACATCAGGCAGAGGTGGCAGAGTTTAAAGCCAGCCAATATCTGGTGAGTAACCAAGAGTTTTTAGAATTTGTTGAAGACGGCGGCTATACCCAAGATCATGTTTGGAGTGAGGAGGGGCTGGCGTGGCGTCAGTATACCGAGGCTAAGCATCCGACGTTTTGGCGCTGGCACAATGGCTGGCGCTTGCGCTTGATGACCGAAGAAATTGAGATGCCATGGGATTGGCCTGTTGAAGTAAACTATCACGAAGCCAAAGCTTTTTGTGAATGGAAAACGGCCGAGAGTGGGCAAAAAATTCGCATGCCTACCGAAGATGAATGGTATCGATTATCTGCCGAAGCAGGGGTTAATGAAGTGGGCGAGGCGCCTGCTGCCGCGAACCTGCATCTTGATCATTTTGCCTCGTCTTGTCCTGTGACGCGTTTTCAGCATGGCCGTTGGTATGATGTGGTCGGTAATGTCTGGCAGTGGACAGAAACCGCGATCTATCCTTTTAACAACTTTAAAGTGCATCCGCTGTATGATGATTTCACTACCCCTACCTTTGATGGTAAACACAATCTGATTAAGGGTGGCTCATGGATCTCAGCCGGTAATGAAGCCCGGCTTAGCGCGCGCTATGCGTTTCGTCGCCACTTTTTTCAGCATGCCGGTTTTCGTTATGTGGCTGCTACTAGCGAGGCAGCATCGTCAACCGCATATTATGAAAGCGATAAGCTGTTATCAGAATATGCCGAGTTTCATTTTGGCGACACCTGGTATGGCGTAGAGAGTTTTCTAAAAGCCTTGGCCGATATTGCTATTGAGGCTATGCGCGGTAAGGTTACGGGCAAAGCCCTCGATTTAGGCTGTGCTTGTGGTCGCGCCAGCTTTGAATTAGCCCGACAATTCGATACTGTAGAGGGTGTGGATTTTTCTGCGAACTTTATCGGGCTTGCCGCAAGAATGGCTGAGCAAGGCGAAGTACATTATGCCCGGGTAGAAGAGGGCGATTTGGTCAGTTACCATACCCGCACCCTAAACGCTTTAGGGTTAGCTGCCTATGCAGATCGTGTGGCCTTTTATCAAGGTGATGCCTGTAACTTAAAACCGCAATTTACTGGGTATGATCTTGTGCTGGCGGGGAATCTCATTGATCGCTTATACCAGCCGAGCCGCTTTTTGGCTGAGATGGCACAGCGCATCAATGCGGGCGGCTTGCTCATTATTGCGTCTCCCTATACTTGGCTGGAAGAGCATACGCCTAAGCATGAATGGCTTGGTGGCTTTAAAAAGGATGGCGAAAGTTACAGCACCTTGGATGGCCTAAAGGCGCAGCTATCGCGCCACTTTAGGTTAGTCGGTGAACCGCGCAAAGTGCCCTTTGTGATCCGCGAAACGCAGCACAAGTTTCAGCACACGCTCTCTGAGCTGACTATTTGGGAGCGTCTGCCAGAGTAACCAGCGCTTTAATTTCTTCGCTAATTGCGTTGTGGTCTACCAGTTGTTCAAACCAGCTGGTGGCCACAGTGTCGTGTAGTAGCCCTAAAATTGTGCCTAAGATAATACCGCGATGCACGTTATCGCCGCCCAAATTGGTATTTACCAGCAGCGCTTGCCAGGGATCATCTTGATATTTGCAGGCCAAATACAGCACGATAGGCCACGAGTCGCTAATATAACAGGCTCTGGAAAATACCTGGCCAATCACCTGATTATCGGGCAGGTTTCGTTGCAGTAAAGACGCTAACTCTACTCCCGGCACCGCTTTGCTGGCGGCAAGCAACAGTGTTTTCACTTGCGTGTTGTCTGGCCCTGCCAAGAGTGCACATAACAATTGGACATAGTGATCAGCCACGCGCATTAAGGCTTCATCCGGATGTGTTAGGGCCAAATGCGCTCTACAGGCGGCTTTTATCTCGGCTTCACTGCCACCACTGAGGCGTTCTGCAAACACTAAGGGGGCTAGGGTCACCAGAGCGCCAATCGAAGCGGTATCATGGGTTAGCATGGCGCAGGCTTCAGGATCGCGTCCTTGCGCCCAATTAGCAAAAAAGCCCCGATGATACGACTCTGCATAGGTATCAGGGTGTGCCGCTGGGCTCTTGGTCATAAAGTCGATATAGGCGGTAATAAAGGCTTTTGTATTGTAGCGGCCTTGTAAGCTAGCCAAGGTGCGCATCAGAACGCGCGCGCAATGGGCATTGAGGGTGTTTTCACCTGCTTGCATACCTTGATGATAATGCACATTCGGTTTGTCCCAAAACTGCGCCTTGCCTTTTAAAATAACGTCGCCAACAATTTGTGCCGTGGCAGCGTTCGCGTTATGGCCTTTGGGCGTTTTTACCGCAGACTGCCTGCCGCCAGTCTGTTTCGAGTGCAAAGACATAATAGACGAGGGATGAAAATCCGGTGCTGCTGCAAAGCCTTGAATACCTCCGGCGAAGGCGCGGGTTATTTCCATAGGCTGATAAAACCAATGTACCGGCATCGCTAAGGCATCCGCAATAAAGCTGGTTTTTAATGCCGTTGCCGCTCGGGTCTGTTGCGCTGTGTTGCTGTGCATAATGGTTCCTTAGTCATCGACATGACTAGATAGGGGAAAAGGCGGCAGGGGTTGCTCAACATTGCAGCAACAAGCAGCGGCTAAATGAGTTTACTGCTTGATTCTACATGGTATCGATGTGGCCCACTGTGGTTGTTAACTAATACAGTGTTAATGCAACATCAGACGTTTTATTTTAGTCAGTACCTTTACCCGTATAGATACATTTTCTGTAAACTTGTCAGAGATAATAGTCGTTTTCTTCAGGCTGAGTATTGTATAAATTATCTACGCGACGGCAAACTCTGCTGATATACTCTTGATTACTTACCCTTTTACCTCGTGGTGCAATCTTGTCTTTAACATCGCCTACCGCTGTGCGTAGTCCAGGTTTTTTACAATCTCTACTCTGTTTTAGTGTTGTCGTGATTTTGATCGCCGGTGGTTTGTTTGGGTTGGGGATCAGTTTGCACACGCTGATGTTTTTGTGCTTGTTATGGGTGGGGTTAAATGCCTTTAGCCTAGGATATGGCTACACGCAGATCCGCGAACTGATGACGAGCGCTTTAACCCGAGCGATGCCGGCCATTTATATTTTTATTTTGATTGGGATGGTTATCGCCAGCTTCATGCACAGCGGCACTATTGCCACCTTAATTTATTACGGGCTGAGTTGGTTAAATCCCACTATTTTCCTGGCTGTGGGACTATTGCTGTGTTCGCTGATGTCGGTGGCAACCGGCACATCTTGGGGCACCGTGGGTACCTTGGGCGTAGTGCTGATGGGCGTTGGTGCAACCATGAATATTCCTTTGCCGTTAATTGCGGGCATGGTGGTATGTGGCGCGACCTTTGGCGATAAGATGTCTCCTGTTTCTGATACCACCAACCTGGCCGCGATGAGCGCAGGCACCGATCTGTATCGGCATATTTATTCTATGCTCTTCACCACGCTGCCAACCTTTATCCTGACCTTTTTGATCTTTCTTGGCATAGGTTTTAGTTATGGCGAACAGCATATTAATCTGGCCGACGTGAGTGCAATCCAAGCGGCACTGGCTGGTCATTTTAGTTTGATGCCTGTTATTACCTTATTGCCGTTAGTTCTTCTGGCCGTAATGAGTATCAAAAAAGTCCCTGCTGAAGTCACGATGTCATGCAGTATTGTGCTGGCGGTGCTGATTGCCATTTTTTATCAAGATAGCAGTACCATAGGCGTGCTTAACGCACTCTGGCAAAACAGCCCGCAAAATACCGGTATCGCCAGCCTAGATGCCCTATTAGGGCGTGGCGGGATCAGCAGTATGAGCTGGACCTTGCTGTTAGCCTTAATGGCAATCGCACTGGGGGGCATTTTGCATGGCGCAGGATTTTTAACAGCCTTATTGGCCGGGATTATCCAAAGGGTGCAACGCACGGCCTCCCTGGTCGCCACCACCATCGTCTCAGGCTTTTTAGGCAATGTGGCGATGGGCGAGGCCTATATTTCGATTATTTTAAATTGCCAATTGTTTAAGCCTAAATATCAGCAACAACAGCTCGATCCTGCGGTGTTATCGCGTTCGGTTGAGGAAGGCTCAACCATGACCACTGGCCTGATTCCATGGACGACCGCTGGCGCTTTTTATACGGCAACCCTTGGCGTAGAGGTGCTAGATTTTGCGCCTTATGCTTTTTTTAATTATTTAAATGCGATTATTGCGGTGGCCATGGCGGCACTGGGCATCGGATTGCTTAAACCCAAACGGTAGACTGGCGCGTAAAATACACAATGCTTTTAATGCTGTTAGGAAAGTTATGCTGCATGTTGTTGGTTTAGCGAAAACCTACCTTACCTCACAAGGCCCACTGCCGCTGTTTAGTGATGTCAGTTTTGACATCCACCCAGGCGAAAGTGTGGCCTTGATGGGCGAATCGGGCTGTGGAAAATCGACCTTACTGCATATTTTGGCCGGGCTGGAGCAAGCCGATCACGGCCAAGTCCTGATTAACCAGCAAGACATCCTGCCATTGCCGGATCGGCAGCGCGCGCAGCTACGGCGTCATGCTATTGGTGTGATTTTTCAGCAATTAAATTTAATACCCAGTTTAACGATTCAAGATAACTTAGCCTTTCAAGCTCGTTTGGCTGGCAACCTAGACGCTGACTGGCAACAACACCTAGTAGCAACCTTGGGGCTGGCGCCCTTGTTACAGCGCTATCCTGCACAGCTGTCAGGCGGGCAGCAGCAACGTGTGGCGATTGGCCGGGCCTTATTGGCAAAAACACCATTGTTACTGGCGGATGAACCCACCGGCAGCTTGGACGAAGCCAATGCTGAGCAGGTGATGGCGCTGATGCTAAGCTTAATTAAAGAAACCGGAAGCAGCTTGCTGATGGTCACGCACAGCGCCTTACTCTCGACCCAATTGGATCGCACCATGATTTTAAAACAAGGGCGGTTAAGCTAGTGCCGAAGCGTTACTCTGGGTTGTGGGTATTGCATGCGCTGCTCAGCCATTGGCTGCGGCATCCGGTGCAGCTTGGTACCTTTATGTTGGGATTGTTGGCCGCCACTGCGCTTTGGAGTGGGGTGCAAGCTTTAAATCAACACGCACGCGCCAGTTACGATCAAGCTGCAACTCGCTTTAACAGCATCAACCAAGCGCAAATTGTGCCGGTTAACCAACAGCCGCTTACCGAGTCAGACTATATTATGTTGCGGCGCTTAGGTTGGCAGCTAACCCCGGTGGTTGAGGGCGCGCTAGCCAATATAAGCGCAGGCGACACGCTAAATATCATTGGTATTGAGCCGATGACACTGCAAGCAAGCGGTGCCACTACTGCCGCTAACGCTGGCTTACCAAGTACGTTTTCGTTAACATGTTTTTTATCGCCGCCTTGGGAGATCTGGGTATCGCCGGCCACGGCAGAGCAGATTAAATCCTGGTTTGATGCGGCAGTAAAAACCGGTTTTCCGTATAATCCAGACGGCAATCTGGTTAACCTTAGGGTGAGTTCCAGCATTGCTGATAACGAGATCATCACGGATATATATCTCGCGCAATACTGGCTGCAACAACCCGATCAGCTATCTCGGCTGTTGCTGCTTGATACCAACACATCCAAGACACTACCGGCAGCGTTAGCTGCTCATCTGCGTGTCGTGATGCCGCAGAGTGATTATGACATTTCCCGGCTTACCGCCAGTTTTCATTTAAATCTTACTGCACTGAGTATGTTGGCGTTTTTAGTTGGGCTCTTGATGGTGTATTCCGCTATTCATTTGGCCATGGCACAACGTGCTGTATTACGGCGTATTTTATTTAGTTGTGGCATAAGTCAAGGCGCATTAACGTTTTGGCTGCTAATCGAATTATTACTGCTAAGCGGGCTAATCACTCTGCCGGGGTTAACGCTAGGCTTTTGGATTGCTGTGCTGCTGTTACCGGATTTTTCAGCCAGTTTAACCGGCTTGTATGGGGCAAATACTCTGGGCGAGTTGACGCTATCTTGGCAGTGGTGGCTACAGGGGTTAGTGATTGCCTGGGGCGGCGTATTGCTGGC
>NZ_DAINOE010000113.1:6731-7768 GCF_036735525.1 Arsukibacterium sp.
CCCATGGTTAAGCTTATTAAGGGGCATGCTAGTCTGAGCCAAGCTCGCAGCAGTGCACAGGGTTTAGAGCATCCGGTGCTGTTGACGGGTGCGGGTAGCCTCTGCATTTTGCTTGCCCTAGGTGTAGCCTGGTTTGGCGAATCCTTATTCAGTGGCTTTTTATTGCTGGCTTTGATTTTTATCAGTGCGGCCTTGTTAATGCCCGCCACGTTAAACGTCTGTTTGCGCTTGGTGCAGTGTTGCTCACGCTCTGCTGTGGTGCAATGGCTGTGGGCAGACGCACGTATGCAGGTGTCGCATCTTAGCGTGGCATTAGTGGCCTTGTTGCTGGCACTGTCCACCAGCATTGGGGTTGGCGGTATGGTGGAAGGATTTCGTAACACATTTACCGGCTGGCTGGATCAGCGCTTGGCGGCAGAGGTGTATTTGCGGATTGATGACGAAGCGCAAGCGCAGCAGGTGGACGCTTGGCTACTACAACACCCTGCTGTTTCTGCTTTGCTGCCCTCTGCGGGTACCGACAGTCAGGTAGCGGGTATCCCAGTCGAATTACGTGGCATACAACTGCACAGTACTTATAGTGAGCATTGGCCGCTGCTTAGCAGCATCCCTGATGCGTGGCAAGAGATGGGTGACAATGCTGCTGTGATGATCAACGAACAATTGGCTCGGCAACTTAACCTGAAGTTAGGTGATACACTGCCGCTGGCGGGCAGGCAGCAAACTGGCTTTACGATCAGTGCCATATATAGTGATTATGGTAATCCGAAAGGACAGGTGTTGCTGTCGTTGGCGACGCTACAACACAATTGGGCAGACACCGAGCGTGGCAGCACGGCATTGCGGGTTGAACCCACGGCTGTGGCTGAGCTGATCTCGGCGTTAACAGCACAATTTTCGCTAAACGAGACGCAAGTTATTGATCAACATGCGGTTAAACGTTACTCGCTACAATTATTTGAGCGCACCTTTGCTGCGACAAACGCCCTGAATGTGTTGGTGTTACTGATTGCTGTGATCGCGCTATTCAGCAGTTT
>NZ_DAINOE010000114.1:0-6403 GCF_036735525.1 Arsukibacterium sp.
GCCGTTTTGCCAAGCGGCGCTGGGAAAATAAGCAAAAACAATTAACTGAAGACGCAGGTAATCTGTAATAGTTTGTGCCATCTTAAAGTGGCAGAGTGTTCATATCTTGCTCTGCCACCTCAACCCCAGTCGGGATAACATTTTTGAACAGGCAAAACAGACAAGATTACCGGTAAAACGCTTCTACGCTGCCTTTTACTTTGATTAACATCGGTTGGCCATGGCGGTCTAATGCTTTGGTCGCGGCAATTTTTACCCAGCCTTCGCTGATGCAATATTCTTCCACATCAAAACGTTCTTTACCGTTAAGGCGGATGCCAATGTCATGCTCAAAAATCGCGGCTACATAGTGCGGGCTGCGGGGATTTATCGCCAGGCGGTCTGGTAAGTCTGGGCGTGCTGTGGTGTCAGTCATGGTATTTTCTTTTATGAATTGAATAAGCGCCATTGTAGGCAAAGCCGGCTTGCTGCTCAAGCGTCATTTCAGCAATTAAAATACACTGTCGATCATTGCTTAAGCATCATGCTGCTGGGTAACCTGGCTGGTCATTGGTGCTGTTAAGGGGAGGTGCAGCGTAAAACTGGCGCCGCCGGACTCGCTGTTTGCTACTTCTATGCGGCCACCTAAAATACCGGTGACAAGGGTATAGGTTATATGTAAGCCCAACCCCGAGCCCCCCTGGCCCAGGCGGGTAGTGTAAAAGGGGTCGAATATCCGTTTTAAATGTTCCTTGGCGATTCCAGCACCATTATCCCGAACGTTGAGCGTTATCCAGCCGTTATCGCTGGCCCCGGTAATCCACAGTTGTTTATCGCTTTGCTTTTCATATGCATGCACCACAGCGTTGTTAATCAGATTTAACAGCACTTGTCCAAGTGGCCCAGGGAAACTATCCAGTGCCAGTTCAACTGGTATCGACTGATGCAAAACAACTGCGGCCCGGCGCAGAGTGGGGCTGATCGTTAAGGTCACTTCATGCACTATTTCATCCAGCATAAAGTGGCGGCGCTGATAACTGGTTTGATCAACGGCTAATTGTTTAAAACCACCAATAAGCTCAGCTGCCCGGACTAAATTGCGCTCAATGATACGACTACCTTGCTCCACATCATGCAAAAACGCCTGCAGCGCAGAGCGTGTTAAGCCCTGAGCCAGTAACTGCTCAAATTTACGATGTTCATCCACTAAGCTACTGGATACGGTAACAGCATTGCCAATTGGAGTATTGAGCTCATGTGCCACGCCGGCTACCAGGGCGCCCAATGAGGCTAACTTTTCACTTTGCAGTAATTCATATTGAGTGCGCTTTAAGCTTTCCAGAGTAGTGCTCAGCTCAGTGGTCCGCTCCTTGACACGCTGCTCCAAAGAAGTATTCAGCTCCATAATTTCGCGCTCCCGCCGCTTAATGTCGGTGATATCGCGCACTATGCCAATGGCCAGCACTTCACCGTCCTGTTCAAAGCTACTAAGCGCCACCTCAGCATCAAACACGCTCCCATCCGCCCGCAGATGCCACCATTCAAAGCGCTGCGGCGGGCCATTGGCGGCTTTGATAATATATTGCTCTGCTAAGGCTGCAGAGGTTTCGCCATTGTCTTGTAAAGGCGGCGATATCTGAGCGGGGGAAAACCCGACAATCTCCTCGTAGGGCTTTTGAAACATCTGCACGGCAGCATTATTGCAATCAATAATAATGCCCTGGCGAACCACAAACATCGAATCGTTGCTGTGGCGCACCAGCGTGGCAAAGCGTTGTAGCGATGCTTTTGCCGTTTTTTCATCAGTCATATCCAGAATAAAACCGTCGAGAAATTTCACTTTGCCTTGCTCATCATAGACCGCCTGACCTTTTTCAAAGGCCCAGCGTAAGGTGCCATTTTTATGCCGTACTCTGTACTCCACCTCCCAGGATTGGCCTTGTTTAATGGCGTTTTGCACGGCGATGCTTACCCGCTTGTCATCTTCAGGGAGAATGAGCTTGGCATAAGATATCTGCTTATTATTTAGTAACTCTTCAGCGCTATAGCCTGAAATATGATCAACATGAGTGCTGATAAACAACATGGTCCAGTTGTCATCGTATAAACAGCGATAAGTAATGCCAGGGATATTATTAACCAGAGTTCTGAACTGGTCCCTATGCGCCCGTAATTCGGTTTCTAACCGCTGATGTTGTTGAACCAGCATGTAATGTTGGCGCTGGCGATACAATAAATAGACAATAAGCATAAACAACAGGCTAATAAAAATTACTACTGGTAAGGGGAGTGGGGTATTTAGCGCAGCTGTCATCTAGGGGTCCTTTAACCAGGCCTGACTGCAGATTGCACCAGCCAGGCACTAAATTGTTGCTCATCCAAGGGCTTTGAAAATAAATAACCCTGACCTTCCTGGCAGCCTGTTTGCAGCAGTGCCGCCAGTTGTTGTTCCGTTTCGATGCCCTCAGCAATAGTTTTGAGTTGCATATGGCTTGCCAGGGCAATAATGGTTTGGGCGATGCCATTAGTTGCTAAATCGGCTTGCTCGCCACTGACAAAACTACGATCTATTTTTAAGCGGTCAATCGGTAAACTACGCAGGATACTGAGCGAGGAGTAACCGGTGCCAAAATCATCCATCGCTATGCGTATCCCGTGCTGGCGTAAATGTTGTAGTTTATGTTTTACATTGGCCAAATCATCTGCTGCCACTGACTCGGTTAATTCAATTTCTACATGGTGCCCTTGTAAGCCGCAGGCATTTACTTGCTCAATGAGGTTATCAACAAACTGCGGTTCGCAAAATTGCACTTGCGACACATTAATCGCTACCCGAAAGTTGTCATCAACACGTCCAGCCAGGCCGGCGCGCCAACGCAAAGCACTGCGGATCACCCAATCACCCAACGCCACCATCATGCCAGATTGCTCGGCCAGCGGAATAAAACGATCGGGTGGGATATAGTTGCCATCGTCGGTTTTCCAGCGTAATAAGCACTCGGCGCCTACCGTGGCGTTATCAGCTAACCGCACAAAGGGCTGATAATGCAGGTGTAAGCGCTCGATGGAAAACGCGGTGCGTAAACGGCTTAATAACTGCATCCGGTCTCTGGCGGCTTCTGCCAGCTCTGTCTGAAATACTAAGGTTTTACCGCGCTGAAAATGTTTAGCCTGTTTTAATGCGACACCGGCATTTTTAAGGATTTCTACCGCACTGCCGGGTTGTTGATGCAGCACTATCAGACCGCTGGTGGCAGATATTCTCAATGGCTCATTGTGCTGCAAGGCAAAGGGTTCTGCAAAAACCGCGCTAATGCGCTCCGTGGTCAGATCGGCGGCGGCGCCCAATAAGCCAAATAAGTCTCCACCAACCCTGGCAATGTAAGTGCTATTAGCCAGTTGTGCTTGCAGCCGCTGCGCAACAGCACAGAGAATTTTATCGCCAAAGGCATCATCAAGCACACTGTTAATGTAGGAAAAATTATCTAAATCAACCAGGGCAACCGCTTGAGGTTCCAGCGCACACTGGCTGCTTTGTTGTTCAATTTTAGCAATAAAGCCATTGCGGTTTGGTAAGCCGACTAAAGGGTCTATATAAGCCAATTGTTCTATAGCGGTATACAGCTGCAGGTTTTCAAAAGCTACGGCAATGTTACTGCAAAACACTTGCAGTAAACCTTGCTCAAGCTCGGTGAGCGCTCGGGGTAAGTCAACAAAGGCTGCCAGCGCCTGATTGTCGGTGCCAGCAAAATACACGCCCACGCCATTATCAAACACATGATGCTGAGCTTTTAGTACCTGCGTTAAATGTTGGCGTACGCGCTTATCGGGTACCTCGGTAAGGGGAATGCCCATCCAACAACTAAACCGACCTGAAGCTGCCAGTACTTTGGGTTGTTCATCCGGGCTATTGAGTACTGCACAAATTAAACATTCTTCTGTTACTTTTAACAACGCACATAACTGGGTGACAATGCCGTCAGCAAATTTTTTCATGCCGGCAGGTTTGCCTAATGCAGTGCTGGCCGCCAGAATGTGTTCCAGGCCATTGCGGTTGGCTTCCAGTTGTTTAATTTGTGCATACGAACGTATAGCCATAGTAATACTGGTAAATAACCTTACTCGGGTGAGTTCTGGCTTGGTTTTATAGTCATTAATGTCATACAGGCGGATGCTGTCAATTTCAGGCGCATAACCGGGTTGGCCGGTTCGTAAAATTAATCGAATATTATTATTGTGCAGGTTTTCGCGAATATGCCGCACCAGCATCAGGCCGGCGTCATCGCTCTCCATCACCACATCAATCAGCGCTACGGCAAACTCCGGTTGTTGTTGCAACAGCGTCATGGCTTCAGCGGCAGAGTAAGCACTAACAAAAGCCAACGGGCGCTGCTGAAATAATAAATCTTTTAAGGCTAACCGGGTAACCGTATGCACATCCGGCTCGTCGTCAACCAGCAGAATATTCCAGGGTTCTTGTTCCTGAGGATTGCTTGATTCTGCAGCTTCGTCTGCAAATACCAACTGTTCATTTCTATGTACAGCCATTCGTATTGTCCTGACAAGCAAGAGTAAACTAGCAGTATAGGCGTAATTTGTGTCACTCGGGAAATACTGCTTCGTGCAAATCTTGGCTGTCACTCTACTTTTATTATGCAGCACATTGTCAGCAGGCATTTTGCCGACTAAGTTTAAGCACGCTGTTAACTTGTTGGCTGATTGAGGCGGGGGTTTTTGCAATGTACAAAAGTAATGCTAAAACGGTAGTGATTACAGGCTGTAGCTCTGGCTTTGGTAGGCAAGTATCTGAGCAGTTAGCCAGGCGTGGCGATAGGGTATTTGCCACTATGCGAGGTACCGAGGGTAAAAATGCAAAGATTGCCGCTGAAATGCGGCAGCTGGCAGTAGCTGAAAAAATTAATTTACAGGTATTGGAGCTGGATGTGACGTCCTCAGTTTCAGTTGATGCTGCAGCGGCTATTATTATCAATGAATGCGGTGCGCCTGATGTGGTCATTAACAATGCTGGTCAGATGTATATAGGGTTTACAGAATCCTTTAGTGCTGATGAGTTGAGTCGACAGCTGGATGTTAATGTGGTCGGTGTGCATCGGGTAAACCGGGCGTTTTTGCCAGCAATGCGTCAGCAGGGCCGGGGGCTATTTATTAATATCAGCTCGGTAGCCGGCAGGTTAAGTGCGCCCTTTTTCGGGGTATACCATGCCAGTAAATGGGCGCTTGAGGGATATAGTCTTGCTCTACGTGGCGAACTGGCCAGCTCTGGTGTCGACGTGGTTTTGGTTGAACCCGGCCCCTTTACTACTGAGCTGTTTAGTAGCAGCCCGCAACCCCAAGATATTGACGGGCGCGTTGCCAGTTATCCACTAATGGCAAGGCAAACGCTGGATAACTTAGCTCAGACCTTTGAAGCTATGTTGAAGGATCCCACATTGCCAACTGATCCGGGGTTAGTGGTAGACAGAATTATTACTCTTATTGAGATGAGTGCAGGAAACCGACCATTTCGTAGTGTGGTCGGTTTGGATTTTGGTGTGACTAAACAAAATGCTGATGCAGTGCCATTTGATGCCGCTGTACTAGAGGCTTTTGGTATGACAGAGTTTGCCACGCTAAAGCCAAGTGAGTTTCAATAGCAGTTAGTGTATTTCAATTAACACTTCATTGCGGCGCAGCATGGGTAGGGTGAGCGGGCCATTGTAGCCCGCCTCAACAGGCTCGCTCAGCGCTGTGTAGCCATTAGCACTAAGCCATTCGTTAAGGATTTTAGTGTGTTTTGCTACATTACTTTTGCTTAGTGTGCCGCTAAACTGAATTGTCGCGACCTTGTAGTTTTTAAGCTCAGTGACTTTAATATCCGGATTAGTGGGCTTGGGTGTGGTTTGCAGCGTGAATTCTTTTGGCATAACAAAAGACATCATCGACTCGCCCGGGCGGTTATTCATCAAAGGAAGCTATTGGACAGGCACAACAGCAGGAATCTATTGGACAGGCACAACGGCAATTGGACAGGCATAGAAGCAGCACTAGCAAAGCGGGGTTCCAATTACGACCAGCTAAATCTTGACAGTCAGGGGCTCAGCAACTAATTTTAATGCTGTATATTTAAACAGTGCTTGAGGCCCGATATGCCCAGACCCCGCAAAGCCCTTATCGCCGTCGAAGAGACACCTTACTATCATGTCGTATCACGTTGTGTGCGCAGAGCTTATTTGTGCGGTGTCGATTATGATACTGGCGAGAACTATGAGCACCGCCGAGCCTGGATTGAGCAGCGCATTCGCTTGCTAGCATCGCTGTTTGCTATCGATATCTGCGCCTACGCCATTATGACCAACCACTTCCACCTGGTGGTTAAACTCCAGCCAAACGAGGCCAGTCACTGGAGCATGCAAGAGGTACTATC
>NZ_DAINOE010000114.1:6413-7321 GCF_036735525.1 Arsukibacterium sp.
GAAGCTTCATCCGGACGAAGCGAAAGACTGGAGTACACAAGACGTATTGTTGCGCTGGACCAGTCTGCATAAGGGAACTGTGCTGGTGCAGCGTTATTTGGTTAACGGCACGTTGAGCGCTGCCGAGTTGAATGCTGTTCACAGCACGGCCAAGGTTTACCGCCAGCGCCTGACAAGCCTGAGTTGGTTTATGAAATGTCTGAACGAACCTATAGCCCGCCAGGCTAATCAGGAGGACGGTTGTACCGGACACTTTTGGGAAGGCCGATTCACCTCTCAGGCGCTGCTGAGTGAAGAGGCACTGTTGTGCTGCATGGCTTATGTCGATTTGAACCCGGTGCGCTCAGGGCTAGCTGATACCCCGGAAGACTCTGACTATACCAGCATCAAGGAGCGGCTGTCCCCCTCATTCGATTTAGCTGACGCCATTGCTGAACAAACGCAGCAAGGTCAGCTGCAACACTTTGAGCATCCACTGAAGCCACTGCTTCCCTTTGAGGGCGCGCTGGTTGACCAACTGCAACACGGCATTTTTTTCACTTTGCAGGACTACCTGCAGCTGGTGGACTATACCGGTCGCGCGCTTCGTCCCGGTAAAGTGGGTGCTATTTCTGAGCAACAGCTACCCATCCTGCAACGGCTCAATCTCAGCCAGCAAGACTGGTTGGCCCGCGCCAGTCAATTCGAAGCACGTTACACCACACTTTTTAGCCGACGCGTCTACCGCGACAGCGCCTGAACCTCGCTCAGCAATCCCCTCAACCACAATGACCGGCTTTTAACTTAAAGTCTTGGATACGTCATGCCTGAATATGGCGTAAAGCCGCATCAGACGCAAAGTTTTGCCTGACTCGTGCCAGCAACTGCCATTCTTTACCGCATAAGCCCTGAATATAGACTATTGGATT
>NZ_DAINOE010000115.1:0-6721 GCF_036735525.1 Arsukibacterium sp.
CATTGACTCAGCAGTGACCAATCCAGTGCTAAAAGCCTTTGCCGAAAAATCAGCGGCAGCAAAGCCTGGCGTGCTGAAAAAATTCCGCCGCTATCCGGTATCGGTGGCCGCTGGCGTGAATGAAATTACAAATTTACCGCGCCCAGCCGGTGCAGCTATTGCGGCGATTCACGTTAAAAAATCGGACGCCACCAAGGCAGAATTAATTGTGGATAATAAATCCTGGTTTAACTTTACCAAAGCAATGGCCGAAGAAAGTCAGCGCCGTTATGGTCGATCGCCACAGGCAAATCATTTGCACCTGGATATGATGCTGCAAGGCGATATGTTCCAGACACTTAACTTTCCATCAGCGGAGCAACTGGCGAAAGGTGTTCCACCGGTGCAGGATATGCGCTTGCGTGTGGAGTGCGCTACGGGCGGCAATCTGGATGTGGTTGTAGAGTATATCGACGAATGGAACCCAAACGGATTCTAAGGGGCAGCGTATGAATGGTATTGATATTCCTTACAGTCAAAGCGTGTCCACGTCGGGCGGCGGATTCTGGGGCGGCTTTAACGCTACCCTGGCAGCCGCGCTGCAATACGACTTACAGCGGCAGCAGCTCAAAGCGCAGCAAAACAGCCAGGGCGTAGACCGCATGAGCTACAACGCTGTAATTGAAGTGCCAGCGGGTAAAGCGGTGAGCATTGATGAGCAAAAAATAACACCACAAAGCCAGGCTGGACAGCAACAGCAGGACGGTAGCGAAATAGTTATAATGGGTACACCGGTTAACAAAAACCTGTTGATTTTCTCAGCGGTTATCCTGGGTTTGGCCGTCTATTTAAAAAAGGGGCGGTAGCATGGATTTTACCGGCTTTATGGGCGGCGGTGGCGGATACTCAGGCAGCAGCAGTGCAACAGGCCAGACAGGAGATCAGGGTACAGGTCAATTTGTCGGCGGGTCGCTAAATAAAAACCAGCCAGGTAATAGCAATGCGCAATTAATTATGGTGGCGGCAGTTGTCGCCGCCGCGGTTTTTTTCGCGCTTAAAAAGTAGGGGCTGTATATGTTTGGCGGACTTTTTAACTCAAAATCAAAAACGACACAGCAGCAGACAACAACAAATAACAATTACAATATAGATAACTCGGACAACTCAAGGAATGAATTTTTTGACCAAAGTGACCGAAGTATCGGCGGATTTATGTCAGGGTCAACATTTGGCGGTGACGTCACCGTAACAGACGGAGGCGCGTTTGCAGTCGCATCAGATAGCCTTTATGCAATGGGTAGCCTGGGCGTTAACGCACTGGATAATATGCGGGTCGTGTCCAGTGATGCGGTGCTATCCAGCGCTAACCTGGCAAGTAACGTAGTGCAATCAACCAATGATTTAGCAGGACTAACCGCTAGCTATATGGCAGGCATTGCACAAGATTCGCTATATACCAATAGTAATCTATTTAAATCATTATCGGCAGATATTATGGCCAGCTCAGCAGACAGCCAAAACACGGTGCTGGATAGCACAAAATACGCGCTCCAGTTCGCGGATTCAGTAAGCCGAAGCGACGGGCAGCAGCTAGCAATCAGTACAAATAAAAATATGCTTGCACTGGTGGCGGTGATTGGCGTTAGCGGCGCGGCGCTTTTGATTTGGGGGCGTAAATAATGCTAAGAAAAGTAAGAATAGTCGGCGGTTTTGGCTTTATTAATGCCGAAATAAAGCATTTAAAAATCATTTCATCAGTAACGCCGGTAAGGATTCAGGCTATTGGCGCGGGTAACGATAGCGAAATATTGCAAACGGATTTTCGCGCACCAATGGCGACAGAATTTGAGCAAAGGGTGAAGAGGGTAGAGTTTTATGCAAAAGATGACCAGGTAATAGAAATCTGGGCGGGGCTTTTACCACTGGAATATATGCAGCTAACCGCCGTTGGCGGCATAGGGTTAAGGGCGGGACGCTCGTTATTATCGGGCGGCAGCGAGCTAGTGGTATCTGGAAACATGCGATCAAAAGTAAGGCTAAAGCCAGAAAAAGATATATTAATCGGCGGTTTTGGTGTGGGCGCGGATGGTTTTCCTGTATTAGCGGGTCAGGAAATTGACCTGGAAAGCGTGTCAGATATTTACGCATTTTCACCCCTGGCCATTATACAGCCAGGCAATAAAGGCATAACAGAGCATGGAATAACAGGATTAGCGCCGGAAAATAACACGGGCATTTTTGCAGATAGCCAAGGCTATTGGTATAAGGCAGGGCAGGGACTTCGACATTTTAATGGAGTTGATGAGCTTGTAACAACAACAGGTTCAAGAGCAGCATTAACAAAATGGCGGGATAAGGTACTACTAATAGAAAAAGGGGTAGGCAGCAATGAAACAAGATTATACGAGTTAACAAACCGGCAAAAAGTGCATTTAAAAACGTTTGCCAATGGCAATCTTAACTCAGGAAATGTAATACCTGACATTATCAACGATTTGCTGTTAGTGGATGATGGCAATATGGAGCTGATAAACCTCGAAAACCTGACAATGATTAGCAAAACAACAAAGGCGGCGCAATCAGTCGGGGCGGGGGCGCTAAAATTTATCAGCGAATCCGAGATAATGGCAGTAAATAACGGCACAGGCGAAAACAGAATTTTCAATATAGAGAATTTTACAGAGTGGCAACTGGTTTTCTCTGCAACATTTGCATCATACGTAGCGCTATCAAGCGGAGACTTGTACTGCATAAAGCAAAGTGGAACGGATGCACAAAGGCCGCACAGAAGCACAGACGGCGGAAGAACATGGACAAGGATTTCAGAAGTATCAGTAATAAACCTAAAAAGCTACGGCAATGTACTGATATACGCAGCCGGTAGGAATTTATACGCAGTAAATAAGAGCAGCGAATTTGTGCTGGTGGCAACGCTGAATAGCACTAATCATCCGTGGAATTTTATCGGCATTGATAAGGTGGGGCTGTTTGATAATCAGTTATATGTAAATTCGGGCACTGAAAAAATCTCAACAGCGGTGGAGCTGGATTTGTCAGGCACAGTGGAAACATTCGGAGTACATTTTTTAGAGTTTGTCATTTAATGAACAGACAGGCATTAACAGCGCTTGTTATTGTCGGGCTGATTTTTGCAGGGGTAGCAATGAACAGATATAACAAAAGCCAGCCGAGGGGCATCCGCAACAATAACCCGCTAAACATCCGAAAAAGCGGAACGGCGTGGCAGGGCAAAGTCGGTAACGATGGAGAGTTCGAGATTTTCAACAGTGCCCACGACGGTATCAGAGCAGCGGCGCGCAATTTGCGCACTTATGCAAATAGCCACGGATTGCGCACAATAGCGGGCATTGTTAGCCGATGGGCACCAGGAGCGGGCAGAAATGCCGACGGCAGCACTTACATACAGGATACGGGCGGCTATATTGCTAGCGTGGTAAGAAATACGGGAATAGCAGCGGATGACATACTGACAGCAACAGACTATCCGGCAGTCATTGCGGCAATGATTCACCACGAAAACGGCCAACAACCGTACAGCATTGACGATATTACCAGGGCGGTGAATGATGGATTTGCCTAACAAAAACACGTTATTAATCGGCACAGGACTATTATTGGTAGGCGCGGTAGTTTACCAGGCAATGCGGGTAAAGCAGGCCATTGCCGATACGCACAGCGCAGGGCGCGACGCTATAAAGCCGTTAACGGATGCAGCCTTTAATCTGTATTCCATGCTAAAAGGAAAGCCGGTGATGGTTGAAAGCAGTTATCCTGGCTTTGTGTTAAATGGAAGCTACATCAAGCCAGATGGAACTATAGATTTTCAGTGGCGGCAAAATATAACACTAATGCATGCGGGCAACGGTGAGCTATTTAGCCTGATAACCAACGAGCGCGGGCAGTTGTTGCACAGCTACCGTCATTTAATTAATAAAATCGTCGATAAGGACAGTACAAAATGAGAGACTTTTGGAAAAAACACAAAAAGAAATTTGCCATTTTAGCGGCGGCAATCGGAACGCCATTAGCCGGCGCGCTATTTGTTGTTACTGATACCGCACTGACAGAGCCAGTGCAGCAAGTGCAGACGCAAAAGCATGAATGAAGCTATTGTATTTTTAGAGCAGGCATTAGCTACCGGCGCGAACGGCGCAACGATAGCTATTGCCTATTTCCTGTTTAAAGTTGAACGGCGCGTGCATATACTAGAAGTAATGCAGGGTATCAGGCGCGCAGATGCTAAAAAGATGCAGGAACGCGAATAAAAGGCAGCATATCCCAATTAACCGCCTGCAAAACAATATCCAGCCGCTTGATAATATCAATAGTAATATAATGGCCTGACGGTAAATAAACGCCGTCATGCGCCAGCTTAACACCGGCATAGCGCCATTTATCCGGCAAATAATCACCATTGAGCAGCGTTTCAAAGTGGCAGCGGGCGCGACCAGGCAAGCCATGTTTAAGCCAGCGCTGGGCGGTTCGCTCAGAGACACCGCAAAAAGCCGCTATTCTGCGCACATCAGGCGAACCCGCATGAGAGAAAAAGCCAACCAGGTGCAACAAATCGCCGTCTTTTATAGATTTTGTTATCATTAGCATAATGTTTTTAATTCCGTTTAGTTATTACAGCGTCAAAAATACCGCTTTTAGGTAACTGCAATAAACGCGCCTTTGTAGGGGTTTTTTGAACAAAGGCCGGAATTAAACAGGTTTTCAGTTTTTTGCATATCACTGAAGCGCTTCAGTGATATTTAACATAATATACATTTTGCCTGCACCTATAATAAAAACACGTTATAGGGCAGGGGGTTAGCATACTATCAAGCGGCGTTATGCGTCATTTTGTCGTTTGCCGACATAGCCCTTTCAGCCACATCGGCCCAAAAATTAAAGACCTCATAAGAGCCAGCGCGGGAATACCTTTCAGCGTGTACGCAGGCCATGACAATTAAGGGATCAACCTCTAAAAGGTCAGCCACCTTTAAAGCCATTTCATCATTGAGAAAAGAACGTCCAGAGCGGTAATTAGTAATTGCACTGGTGGTTATTGATAGTTTTTTAGCTAGTTGATAATCAGAAGTGAGGCCGTAAGCGGCTTTTAGCTGATTAAGAAAATCAGTAGTTTGCATTTTGTTCCTGCCAGTTGTTCAAAAAACCCGCATTAAGAATAGGCCATACCGCAAGGTGTGTAAAGCAACAAGGCTCATTGTATAATGCAAGGAACTTTGTATATCCTAATTACGTTGCCTGCCAGGGTGACAAAACCCCACGGGCGGCGCTGGTTTTACTTAAATTTTGCCAGCGCTTGCCCAACCGCCGTGGGGGCGGTAATCGGGGCGGTTAAATAACAGGAGCAGAATTAGTGCAAAACCAAAACTATATACCACTTGGCAACCTACTAAAGCGCATGAAGGAAAACTGCACGGACAGCGCAGCGCTTGAAAGCATGGCCGCGCAATTCGCGTATTTATCGCATTTACACAACAACAAATTAAGCATTACTGAATTACAGCGCCGCACAGAGCGAGTGCAGGAGTTGCGCGCAAAATACCAGGCAACGATTGTCGATAATAGGGCAGTGTATAGAGCCAAAACAACGCAGGCCGTCAGCCGTTTAGCACAACTAAGGGTAGCGGCATGAGCATGTTAAGACACCATTTAAAATGGCATAAATACTACCTTGAGCAGTGCTTGGATTCTTTGATAGAGGCGGCTAACTGTGAATTAGCAGAATTACCAGAATCGGCAGATAGGCTTTACGAATTTGCACACTCAGAAGTGGCGCAAGTAAAGCAGGAAGTAAGCGCCATACTGGAAAAGTTGCAAATTGACCGCAAGTACAACAAGAACTTAGCACAACAAAAAACGGTAGTTATCAGCCGTATATTATGCGGCAGAATAGACAGCATAGAGCGGCGTTTGGCCGGGCGCGTTTTGCCATGACAGCAACAAGCAAGGCAGAGAAGCGCATAAGAGAAAAACTGGCAAAGCGGCAGCGGGAAACCGCCACCGCTGTTGCCGCTTGTGCAACAAAAAAAGATTGGACACTAACCGCGCTGAAAAAAGACACGATAGCACTTGAGGCGCTTGAGTGCTGGCAGGACACAGCAACAGTCTTGGCGGATTTGCCAGCCAGGTTTGAGCGCCAACTACTATCAGAATTCATCAGCCGCGCCAGGTCTGACATACACGGCGCGCAGGGCTGGGTGTGGCGGCTATTTAATAAAATACGTAGCGCGAACATGCCATTTAGCGCCATTGGCTCAGATGAAACAGCGGCATCCTGGGCGGCGCAATACTGCAAAGAAAAAACAAAAATTAAGTACCTTAACATTTTTACGCACTATGAAGCGCTGGCAAAAAAAGCGCAATTTGTTGGTTTTACCTATCCAAAAAAAGCCGAAATGACACCGCAAGAAGTGGCGGAAGCCGTAGCCATTATGAGTAAGCCGGAGTGGTGGCAGCGAAAAGCAAAAGTAGCAGCAGCCAGGGCGCGGGAGTATATCGCCATTTATCGCGGCCTGGTAAGCGTAAAAGCAAAAGCATATCAAAGGCCGGACGGCACGCTATTGGATAGCGGCTTGGGTAAAATGGTCACGGTTCCAGGTGATACCTATTTAAGCCATGAGGGCTTAACCAGTTACCGAGCCAGGATGAAAAAAGGCGAAGAATTTTTAGCGGCAAATTACATTGCCATAGAATCGGACAGCGGCATCAT
>NZ_DAINOE010000116.1:0-6713 GCF_036735525.1 Arsukibacterium sp.
TGCCCAAAACATCAACACCGCGTGAGGCAATAACAGCAGCAGTGGGCAGGCCGATGTACCCCAGGCCTATAACGGATACGCGAGTAAAGTGCGACATATAACTCCTAACGTCAGCTGACACATAGTTTGTGAAAGTGGTGCAAATTTTGTGAGATGCTCAGGCAACCTGTTTTAATTCGACAAATTGCTGCAGTTGACCAAAATTTTCAAAAATCTCTGCAGAGATTTCATCATCATCAAATTCGATACCCAGCTGGTCTTCCAGTTCGGTGATCACGGCAATAACCGCCATAGAGTCAAATTCGGGTATGGCGCCTAATAAGGGGGTGTCTGCGGTAAAGGTGCGATCTATTTGTAAAACGGCGCGAAGAATATCGGCCAATAACTGTTGTGTAGGCATAGTGTTCATCCTGAGTGCTAATCCTGTGACCTGTGTAAGATTAATCCTGGCATAACCAATTAAACTTCAACATCATTGTCATTCTGCTATCGGTTTTTTTGCAAAACTGTTTTATTATTGCACACTAAGGGATCAAAAGTGAAAGGTCAAAAGGATAGATATGACCAATAATTTATCTGAGCTAGTCTACCACTCCGCGTGCCGTTACCCATTACAGCCTGCGCTGCATTTTAAAGGCTTGAGTTTAACTTACGCTGAACTGCATCAACAGGTTGAGCGCCAAGCCCGGCGCCTGCAGCTAATTGATATTAATCGCTTTGAGCGGGTTGCTATTTATTTACCCAAGCAATTTGACACCGTTGTGGCCATTTTTGCCACGAATGCCTGTGGTGCAGTCTTTGTGCCGGTTAATCCGGCGCTAAAAGCCCCGCAAGTACAGCATATTTTACAGGATTGTAATGTCCGCTGTCTGATCACCAGTGCTGACCGGTTAGCCGGTCTAGCCAGTGTACTGACTGATTGTACTGATTTGCATACGGTACTGCTGGTGGATGAGCCAGCAGTTGCTGCTGAATCGCAGCAACAGGGCCATTATGCGGTGCAGCCCTGGCTGGCCAGTACGCAGACAGTAGACAGACCTTTGCGTAGTACTGCAATGACCGATGCAGATATGGCGGCCATTTTATATACCTCTGGCAGTACCGGTAAGCCCAAGGGGGTAGTGCTGACCCAGCGTAATATGCTGGTTGGCGCGGCCAGTGTTGCCCGTTATCTTAACAACCAGTCGCAAGATGTGTTGCTGGGATTATTACCGTTAAGTTTTGATTATGGTTTAAGCCAACTTACTACGGCTTTTAGTGTCGGTGCCAGTGTGGTGCTGTTAGATTTCTTTTTAGTGCAGGATGTGGTGCGGGCGGTCGAGCATTATAAGGTGACTGGTATTGCCGCAGT
Organism: Arsukibacterium sp.; assembly: GCF_036735525.1. Taxonomy (NCBI): domain Bacteria; kingdom Pseudomonadati; phylum Pseudomonadota; class Gammaproteobacteria; order Chromatiales; family Chromatiaceae; genus Arsukibacterium; species Arsukibacterium sp. The sequence goes on from NZ_DAINOE010000116.1 coordinate 1,352, forward strand.
GCCACCGTTGTGGGCGCAACTGGCCAAGGCGAAATGGCCAGCGGGCAGTGCCGATAGCGTACGCTATTTAACCAATTCCGGTGGCGCTATGCCGCAAGCCTTACTGAGTCAGCTGCAGGCCATTTTTAGCCAGGCTGAGCCTTATTTAATGTATGGTTTAACCGAAGCCTTTCGCTCTACCTATTTACCACCGACAGATTTAGCCCGTAAGCCCGGCTCTATGGGCAAAGCAATTCCCAATGCAGAAATTATCGTCGTCCGGGAGGATGGTAGCCTTTGTGGGCCAAATGAGCCGGGTGAGCTGGTGCATCGTGGGCCTTTAGTCAGCTTAGGGTATTGGAATGCACCGGAAAAAACGGCCGAGCGTTTTAAAGCTGATCCCATGGCACCAGCAGGTATTCAGCTTCCGCAGTTAGCGGTGTTTTCCGGTGATACCGTGAAATATGACGAAGAAGGCTATCTGTATTTTATTGGCCGGCGCGATGAAATGATTAAAACCTCAGGTTACAGAGTGAGCCCTACTGAAGTTGAGGAAGCCGTTTATCGGCTGGACCCGGCTATTCAGGATGTAGCGGCGCTGGGCATTTATGATGGTACCGATCAGGTGATTTTAGTGTTAGTTGCCCTGGCTGCCGGAGCAACGGCCAGTCCTGAGCAATGGTTGCTGCAATTAAAGCGTAGTTTGCCGAACTTTATGTTACCTAAAACCATTTTATTAAAAGACAGCTTGCCGAAAAACCCCAATGGCAAAATTGACAGAAAAGCGCTGGCGCAGGACTATCAGCAGTATTTTACAGAAGGAGCGTCAACATGAGCGAAATAACGCCACAACATGAACAGATGTCGCAATTTGCTCAGCAAGATAATCAGCTGTTAGTTGGCGGTTTTAATCTGAACGCTATTAGTCAGTTGCTGGATAAAAGGGTGTTTTATGCTTATGACCGGCAGATTATTCAACAGCAGGTTGCCCGTTTTCGCCAGTTTATTCCCGGGCGCATTAAGCTGCATTATGCGGTTAAAGCCAACCCATACTGGCCGGTTGTGCAATTTTTAAAACCCTTGGTCGATGGGTTTGACGTAGCATCGCAACAAGAAATGTTGCTGGCGATGCAAAGTGGCATGCCAGTATCGGACATCAGTTTTGCCGGGCCGGGTAAAGGCGATGCGGAGCTGCTGTCAGCTATAGTAGCCGGCGTTACCTTAAATGTGGAATCAGCGGGTGAATTAGCCCGGATCTGCAAGCTTGGCCAACACGCCGGGCAAAGACCCCAAGTTGCCCTTAGGGTCAATCCGGCCTTTGAGCTTAAAGCCTCTGGCATGAAAATGGCGGGTGGTGCCAAGCCCTTTGGTATAGATGAAGAGCAGGTGTTGCAATTACTGCCGGCTATCGCCGATATGCCGGTGAAATTGCGCGGTTTTCATATCTTTTGTGGCTCGCAAAATTTGAAAGCTGAGGCATTAATCGATGCCCATCAGCATACCTTTGCGCTCGCCGCCAAGTTGGTCGCTGCTTGCCCGTACCGGCCCGACATGATTAACTTAGGCGGTGGCTTTGGTATTCCTTATTTTACGGGGGAGCGCCGGCTGGATTTAGCGCCTGTGGGCGAGTCGTTAGCCAGGTTGCTACAAGATTACGAAACCGAGTTAGCAGATATCGAGCTGGTGATTGAATTAGGTCGTTATCTGGTGGCCGAGGCCGGAGTCTATGCCTGTCAGGTACTGGATAAAAAAGTCTCGCGCGGCACCACCTATCTGGTGTGTAACGGCGGTTTACACCATCATTTAGCTAACTCCGGCAATTTTGGCCAGGTTATCCGCAAAAACTACCCGGTCGCCATAGGCAATAAATTAACCGCTGCCGGGCAGGAGCTGGTTACTATAGTCGGCCCGCTGTGTACCCCTCTGGATATCCTGGCCGATAAGATGCAACTTCCCAAAGCCGAAGTGGGGGACTGGGTTGTGGTGTATCAATCTGGTGCCTATGGCCCCACTGCCAGCCCACAGCAGTTTTTGGGGCATCCTGGGGTGGTGGAGGTGTTATTGTGAATATAGTTTGCATACGTGATGGCAATTATTTTTCAGCAAGGAATTAAGAATTAAATCACCAAACGCTGGCCGGTAGTGTGCCGGCTCCCAAAAGTAGGGGCTATCCTCAGTAACTTTGCTGTTTGGTGCTACCACATCAGTAACCAGTTTTGAGTTAATAGCAAAATCGAAAAGAGGCAGCTGGTGGTGCTTTGCCAGCTGTATCATCTGCGCTTTCCAGTTGCCTAAATGTTGATCAAGTTGATACTCAGTAAGTTGATCCAGATAGGGTTGCTGATAGGGGTTTATCAGAAGGTACACCGCAATATCTTGTTGCTTTAATTGTGTGATAAAACGGTCGAGTTCTGTCAAATAAAAACTCTACGGAGTTAAATAACATCTGCGTAATCCTTTACCTTCAAGACGTTGTTTGTTCTGTTGTGCTATTAATATCCAGTTAATGGTTCAGTTACCAAGATTAGATTGTAGCTTAAAACGCGAGTTTTTTAGGCTCGCTGTGATCGCTGTATAAGTGTAACGCTTTAATCCGCGCCATAATATCCTGCTCCAGTTGCTGAAAACCCTCACCGTCATAGCCACCCAGCTGCTGCACAATGCGCTGCACGGTTAAGCCCTCGGGCAAGCTGTGCAGAGGCGGTATTATGCCCTGCCCAAAGGTAATACCGTTGTACAGCAACAAATTGACATGCTGCAAAGTACTAAGCTGCTTTTCAAAGGTGATGCCGACGCTGTCGGCCGCTAAATCAATAAAACTAATAAAGGGAAGAAAGAAAACTTATTGTTTGTTGCTCTACATGTTGTCGCCATTGCCCAGTAGAAAAAGTATGGTTAGCTTCTGAACAGTGTTGATGCTGCGAGCTGTTAAGTTGCTGCTGCCATAGTGAATTTGACTGGCATAGAGATAAAAATTCTTGGGCTGTTAAATCGTTACCGCTTGTTATCACTAATGTTTTGCCATTAAAGCCTTGCCACCCCTTAAGCATAGCCATTACGTATGTCTGTTCCGTTAGCTGATCAGTCAGGCCTTGAATATGCTGACTGATTTTATTTTTTTCACGACTGGCACTTAAGGTTTGACTGAAAGATAACAGACTATCTTTGAGTTTTAAGCCACCTTTAAACAGTTTTTGCCAGAACTGCGGGCTGACAAGCCGCTTTAAATAATAATGTCTCAGCATAGTTTGCGCATGACTTTGCGTCTGCCTAACCCAGGGGTTAAGCAAAACAACACCGCTGATCCGTGGATCCGGCCTGTTAAGTTTTATTAAAATGGCACTGGCTGCATCACAAAGTCCCCACAGAACCAATTGCTTAAGATGAGGGCATTTTAAGAAAAACTGTTCAATAGCTAGTTCAATGTCGATTGTTTGCTGATAAAAAACGGTCTTCTTGCCGCTGCTATCACCCATGCCACTAGTATCAAATCGCATTGAAGCGATACCCTTAATGGCAAGTGCCCGGCTGAGTTTTACAAACTGTCTGTGGCTGCCTACCCGATATTGCGGGCCGCCAACGATAATTAAAACACCGGTGTGGCCGCTGCCATAATGCAGTATGCCTGAAAGCTCGGCCAAGTTGTTTCTGAACTGGATATAGCTTTCATTCATCTGCGATACCCTTTAATAACTGCTGGACGGTATAGTGTAGCAGCTCATCAGCACTGGCTAGTTCGGTGGTTTGCCAGTAAGGTTCAGCCTTTAGTTGCTTATAATGCACAGGAGTAAAACTGTTTAGTTGCGCTAGCATTTTTTGAACGGGTATAGCCATATTGTCTAATGGTGATGTTTCAAACCAGCTTAGTTGCACGTCTTTTAGCTGCTCGGGTAAGCTGGCCGTAAATTGCTTTAAACTGGATACAAAATCGTTAGTTAATGGATATCCGGCTATCTCAATTAACTGACCACTTGCTAACTGCTGCTCAATAGTAGACTGAGATGTTTTAGTACCAATGGCCATAGCTTCTGCAATTTTAATTCTGACAAATTGTTGCCAAAATTTTGTTTGATCGAATTGCGGTTGCCAAAGCACCAATTGTTGAACCGGGAGCGGCAGCTCTGGCTGCTGTAGTAAGTCTAGCGCTTGCAGACAGCCAAAGCGGACGGCCAACAGATGGCAGCTGTGGTAGCCAGCGGCAGCCAGTGTTGCAAGCAAATGAATTAAATCCGCCCGCCAGATATCAATAGTCGCGTCTGTTAAATCACCTTCACTGTCACCCGTGCCAAAATGGTCTGGTAAAAAACAATCAATGCCAAATGGGGTTAGCTGTTGCATTAATTGCTGGAACAAATGTCGGCATTTATTCATCTCATCAGCAAAAGGCGGCAAGATGATCAGGGCGCTGGTGTTATTGGCGGTTTGGCTATAGAGAAACAGCTTACCGGCAGTCCCATTATAAAAACCCGGGGCTAACATGCTGAAGGACCACTTTTAAACAGCGTCTTGATACTGCGTTTAAATTGTTGAAACTGAGCTAAAATCCGCCCGGTTAAACATTGCTGATTTAACACTTCTATTCCAAATATTTGCTGTTTTTCATCCATCCACAGGGCTTTAAAATCATCATCGCCGAGTAAAAAATCCAGCTGTTCAATATTGTCTTGCTGTTTTATCTTATTAATCATGTATTCGGTTAATAAACTCCCCGGTGAATATTGATTCGCCTCGATGTTTTGGGCCAGTTTAAAAATATAGGCTGTTTTCTGGTGCACTAACCAAAGTTGGCAGGCCACTACCTGTTCATCAATATAGAGTAACCCCAGGCGCAATGCGCCAAGCATTGAGCCCCATTCAAATAAGCCGTTAATAAAGGCCTTCGAGGGTTCCGGATGTTTCCAGCTATGCTGGTAAATTTGCCAATAATGCTCGATATGTATAGCGTCTGGTTTAGCTGTTAATTCAAATCGATGTTGCTGTTGCTTTAAATGCCGACTTTTGCGTTTTAGTGTATTGCGAAGCTGTGAAGGCCTTTTCTGCCAATACTGCTCAAGGCTGATGCAGTTAGCCTGATAATGGGCCGAAAACTTATAGCTGAAGGCACTGCAATAATGCTGATTGGCGCTGTTGATCAGCAGATCTACCTGAGCAGCAGTGAGTGGCGTTGCCCGTAAAGAAAGCCAATTAGGGTACAATTTACTGATGGCAATCAACAACAATTGCCATGCTTGTGCACTACTGAGCGTTTGAGATTGGTAGAAAAGCTCCAGCATAGGGCTGTAAAAATTACTCAAAAGTCTGAGTTGAGGCCGGTTAAATCGCAGGTTTTCTTCAATTGGTACAGCCATTAAAGTCTGTTCTGAATCTGACACAACCAGCCAAT
>NZ_DAINOE010000117.1:0-6257 GCF_036735525.1 Arsukibacterium sp.
TATACCTTGTTGCTATGCCGTCTAATTTTCGTTCAAAGATCAACAGCCTCTAGTTAGGTGCCGGCGCAGCAGGTGAAATAATTGCTGAAGATCGCCAGAATTGTCGGTTGTTCGACAAGCAAAATACAGTGTTCGTTCCATCTTCGGTGCCTCAGGCACCACAAATAAGCGTTGTTGTGCAACTAAAGGTTGTACCATCTGCTCTGGTAAATAAGCGCTACCGCCATTATGCAACAACTGCTCTAATGCAATTCTGGCGCTGCTGGTTCTCACTAAAGGCGGCGCTAACTCAGCGAAGGCTTTCGCATGCTGAATATCAAAAGCCGTACCCCATTCGACATAAACATAATCTGTTGTATCCGCGCCAAGCCGGCAATCGGGCTGGCTGCTAATGGCCAGTAGTCGGATATCTGTGACTTTACTGACCAGTATTTCATCCACTTTAGGTGGGTCAAAGGCCAGGGCTAAATCCAGCTGATGTTCCAGTAATTGCCGGGTCAGATGTTCGCGGCTGAGGGTTTCTGCCCGCCAGTTCAGCGAAGGCATTTGTGGTTGAACGGCAATAAAAGCATTTAATAAGCCGCAATCCCAGATATTAGCGGTAGCGCCAAGCGTCAGTTGCCGGGCCTGATGGTTACATAGCGCCACCTCTTGTTTAGCGCGCTGCAGTGCCATGAGCATCGCTTGAGCGTGAGGTAACAGGCGATCACCAGCCTCAGTCAGCTGAATATTATTACGGTGACGTACAAAGAGGTTAACGCCAAGCTGCTGTTCTAACTGGCGGATCCGAAAACTCACCGCAGATTGCGTCAGGTATAAATTCTCCGCCGCCTTGCCAAAGTGCCGCGTACGCTGTACTTCTAAAAAGGTTTTTAACAGATCGGTGTCCAAACGCTTTCCTTAGTAATATTTATCGTATCAATAAAAAATTTTTGTTTTACGACAGGAATTTTGTTAACCATACTCCGCACAGTTTAAACAGGCTGGCTTGATATTCAACGACATTAGAGGAAAAAAGTGATGCAGCAAAGTTTTGTCGCTAATCGTCGCTTTTTCGATGACCGGAATTTCCCCCGCGGATTTACCCGGTCCGGGCGCTTTACTCTGGCAGAAGGTAACTTGCTGGAGAAACACGGTTTTGCAATGCAACAACTGGAACAGGGTCAACGTGAACCGGTAAATGAAGAAGAACAGCGTTTTCTTCTGGTTTGCAAAGGTGAAGCGGAAGCCACCACGAGCTTCGAAAAAACCTGGTTAAAGTACAAACAGCGGCTCAGCGAAAAGCGTAAATTTCATACCGTCTTCGGTAAAAAGCGTATTGCTGATGGCTCAGACGATTTTTCGTACGTCGAGACCGATGCCGATTAAAAGCCCGTAAGGGCTTTTTTTACGGCTGTTTGTTGTTAAAACGCCCCGGTTTAGCTGGCCACCAATTGCGCCCGGCTTTTACGGCTGTCCAGTAAGTACTGACCAAAATCTTCCGCGCTGAGCGGTTTGCTGTAAAAATAGCCCTGGATCACTTCACAGCGTAACTTACGGAGTTTATCTAACTGATCCTGGGTTTCCACGCCTTCAGCAACTACAGATAAACTAAGGTTATGCGCTATGGTAACGATTGTATCGACCATATTGCGGCCGCGGGCATTTCCCATATCATCAATAAAGGCTTTGTCTATTTTAAGGGTGTTTAATGGAAACTGCTTTAAGTAGGCCAGCGAAGAGTAGCCGGTGCCAAAGTCATCCATCGCCAGGTGAATACCGCGCGCACGCAGTTTTTTCATGGTATCAATCGCCAGCGTAGGCGATTGCATCACTGTCCCTTCGGTAATTTCTAACTCCAGATGGTAAGAAGGCAGCTCTGTCTGTTGCAAAATGTCGTCTATCTGTTCACATAAGAATGGCAGCATAAATTGTTTTGCCGACAGGTTTACGGCCACCCGGCCCTGAAACAGCCCCTGATCAATCCAGCGTTTAACATCCAGACAGGCTTTACGCAGTACCACAGCACCAATATCCACAATTTGCCCGGTTTCCTCTGCCACCGGAATAAAGCTACCAGGGCTAACCAGGCCGCCTTTTGGTGTAACAAAGCGCACTAGCGCTTCCATGCCCATGACCAAGCCGGTAGTGCTGTCAATTTTCGGCTGATAAAACACGCTAAAATAGTCTTCTTTTAAGCCATAGCGAATAAGATTCTCAACCTGCAGGCGTTTTACCGCCTGCTTGTTCATGGCATCATTAAAAAACAGATAACGGTTAGCGCCGGCATTTTTGGCATGATACATCGCCGTATCGGCATTACGCAGTAAAGCTTGCGGATCTTTACCATCTTCCGGGTACAGCACTATGCCTATACTACTGGTAATGGCTAACTCATGTTGCTCGACAAAAAATGGCCGGTTGATCTCTTGCAGTAAGCCCTTGGCTCGGCTGGTAATGGCATGTATGTCGTTGGTGTTTTCCAGCAAGATGGCAAATTCATCGCCACCTAAGCGAAATAATTTATGCTGGTAGTAAGTATCGGTTTGTAAGCGTTTAGCCAGTTTACACAGTAAACTGTCACCTAATTCATGACCGAGTGAGTCATTAATTTTCTTAAAATTATCAAGATCGAATACCATTAACGCATGTTCAGTGGTACTTTTGACCAAACTGGCCAGTCGGGTCATAAAGACTGCGCGATTCGGCAAGCCTGTCAATGTATCGCTATTAGCGAGGCGGCTTAATTCAGCTTCACGTGTTTTACGATCGGTAATGTCGGAAAACACGGCAACATATTGGTGCGGCATGCCCAACTCGTTTTTAATGACATCAAAGCTCAGCTCGGCTTCGTAGCTGTCACCATTGACTTTTTGTTCACGAATTTCTCCGCGCCAACGACCTTGTTGGTTCAATTGCCGATGAATATCCTGCATAAAACGGCTGGGATATTGCGATAGTTCAAAACGCTTATGTAGTACCGCATCACGTTCACGGCCGGTAATCAGCGAAAAAGCGGGGTTAACCTCAATAATGTTGAACTGGGTGTCGCAAATGACTACCGCATCAGAGATATTTTCCAGGCAGCGCGCCAGCAGCTGCATCCGCTCTTCAGCTTGCTTGAGTTTGCTGATATTTTTTAAGGCGCCTGTCATACGGCTGGCTTTGCCATCTGCGCTGTAAGCCACTACCTTGCCTCGGTCTAGCACCCAGGTATAACTGGCATTGTTGGATTTTAAGCGATAGGTTGCCTCAAAAAAAGGGCTATTTCCTGCAAGGTGCTGACTTAACGCTTCGGTCACTCTTTTTAAATCTTGCGGATGAATCTGTTTTTTATTTGGCGGGAAATCTTGCTGTTGGTCGTTGATATGAACCGGCTCTAACCAGGATGCAGAACGATATAATTCACCGCTACTGATTTTCCAGTCCCATAACTCATCTCCGCTACCCCAGAGTGACAAACGCAGGCGCTCTTCACTTTTGGCTAATTTTCGATGGTAACGGCGCATTTTGCGGATGCTGAAATACGCCAGCAGCAGGGCAAAGCCTGCAGCAACTAAAACGCTACTCAGTACATAGGGTTGTAGCTTATCCCAACTGCTTCCCAATAACGGAGGCGGCAAAACAAGTGTTAACAATAGACTGGAGTTGTAAAATTTTATTGTTTTTATAGTCACTTACAATACATATTGCCAGACGTAGACTCTAAGGTACCCAAGTCAGTGCTGGCTGTCAAAAACATTTTCAGCTGCTGTCATCTGTTGCCACTGGCCAATACTGATTTGTTTTAAACGGCTATGCGCTGGCATAGCCGAGGTACCCAGCATCACGGCATCATAGTCGCTGGCTAACAGACGCTGTAAGAATGCAATAAAATCCTTTAATGGCAGCTCTTGTAGTGCCGCAGTGATGCGCTGGCTTAAATCAAATTGATGGTCGCTCTGCCCAATGGCCAGCCAGATCCGTTTTGCTCTGGCGCCTAAACTGGCATCACGCTCTGCCAGCTGCGATGAGAGCCCTTGCTTCATGTCAACAAACTCTTCTTCACTGAGCGCCTGACAATCGGCCAGAAATTGATGGAAAAAAGCCAGGGTCGCCTGATAGAGATCAGCACAACTAAAATTAGGCGACTGAATATAAAACGCCATGCCAGGCAGGGTGTTAATGGGCACATAACCGGTGCCGACCAAATAGCCCATTTGCTGCTCAGTTCGTAATTGATGGAAATAACGTGGTGACATCAGATGGTTTGCCAGCATAAAGCGGGCAATTTGCTGCGGCGTTTTATCCGTGCCGGGCAAATAGATCACCAGCGCCTGATCATTATGCTCTACCTGCTGTTGCAGCCACAGCGGACCTATGCCTTTTATCAGTTGTGGCGGGGAGGGCAGGGCTCGACCAACGCTGGGCAATTGTTGTTGCCAATGGCGTAACAGGGTGATCAGCTCTGCTGCATCATGCTGTTGCCAGTTACCCAACATCAGCGCTTCTAAATGCACTTGCTGCAATAGTTGTTGGTTAAATTGACAAAAATCATCATAGCTAAGCTGTTGCAGCCGTTGTTGTAGCTCATGAATATCTGGGTTTAGAGGTTGTAACAAAGCAGATAATTGGCTGAATAAGCGGGCGACAGGTTTGTTTTTACTGCTGTTCTCCCAATGCCGGCAGAGTTGCATTTTTAGCTCGTCAAAGCGCGCTTCACTGAAGGTTAAGTGCGGTACTAAGGCTAAAATATCTTGTAATAATCTGCTTTGATTGGCTGATAAGCCACTGGTATGAATACTGATCCCCTGACGCTGTACGTGTAAGTGATAATTTAAGCCTGCTGTGGTGGCCGTATAGAGTTGCTGGTTGATTTGATCAGTAAACAGCTCGACCCAAAGCCTGCTGGCCGCCATGCTATCGGTAGAGGCAATACAGTTAGGCAGGGTTAACTGCAAAAAAATATGGCCTTTGGGGGTGGCAAACTCGGTATCGGTTTTAAACCAAACACTGAGCTGTGGTTCATGCAATAAGCGCACTGGCAAAGGTTGATGTGTGTGCTCAGGTTGTAATTGCAGCTCGTCCATAATGTAAGGGTTACTGGCGGGAAGCTGAATATCTGCCAGCAGTGGACTGGCATCGAGCTGTTGCAATACGTTTTTTGCTAAGAGCGTGATGCTGTAGGGTGTCTGATACCAGCGGGCTGCTCTGTCTACGTCAACTGCAGGGCTTATCAGCATTAAGCGCATATTGCTGGCCCTCAGGTAGCCCAGTAATTGCTGATACAGGGCAATGGGCGGCAGCTCCATTCGATAATCACCAAACAACACATCCTCAGGTGGATAATGCTGCATATTTACCGATAACTGACTGGCCGTTTGCAAGGCATTAGCGGGCTCAGGATAACGATAGGCCAGTTGCAACAGGCTTTGCCGCTCTTTAAATAAATGTTCAGGAAAAGGGCTGTGTTTCAGCAATGCAATGGTACTAAATAACGCCGTTAACACCGCAGTTTGGTCGGCTAAACCGGCTTCGGTTAATTCAAAAGCCACCGTGAAGTCTTTGTAGTTACTGCCATCAATACCGCCACCTGCACTGAGTTGATTAACCAAACCTTGTTGTTTTAAATAGCTTAGCAGTGAGCCCGGACCTTCATCTCCGAGTAAGTGCGCAATAAAACTGACGGCCTTGTAAGGGTACCAAGGCTGAATATCCGGCATAGCAAAGCTGGCAACCAGTTTATGGGTAGTCTTATGTGGTTGGATATTTAATTGCAGGCCTTGCTGCTCAGGCAGATACAAAGGCATATCCAGCGCAGCTTTAGCTGCTAATTTATCCGGCAAAGCGCTAAAGTATTGCGCTACCCATTGCTGTTGCTGCGCTAAACTCCAGGGGCTCACTAAGCATAAGGTCATGCGATTAGCGCTGTATTGCTCAGTAAAAAACTGCTGGAGCGCCTGTTGCAGGGTTGCTGCTTCGGTATCTGCCAGCGTCAATAAATTACCGACGGAAAACTTAGCAAAGGGATGCCGCGGGTTCACCGTTTCCTTGTGGACCTGATAAATCCGTCTGCTGTCATCTTTTAATTTAAGCGAAAACTCGGCTTCAATGGCATGCCGTTCTTTTTCTACATAATCTGCCGCAAATAACGGCTGGCAAAACATATCAGCAAAGCGCGCCAGTGCCGGTTCAAAGTGTTGATTATCAGAATCAAAAAAGAAATGGCTATGCTCTGTACCGGTCCAGGCGTTATTGCTGCCGCCATGCTGAGTAATAAAATGCTGGTACTCGCCAGC
>NZ_DAINOE010000118.1:0-4750 GCF_036735525.1 Arsukibacterium sp.
GTTGCAACGTCCGATCAGCGCTATTATCGACCAGCCACAATATCCGCAGGAATCCATCATGGGCATACCAGTCTGTCAGGGCCAGGTGGCAAGACAGCAGCAAGTGGTATTGGCCCTGGGCAACAATGACGCCCGGCAACAAGCGTTTAAGCATTGGCGTAGTTGTCTTTTGCCTGACAATCTTCGTCATCCGAGCGCATATATTGATGATTGTGTTGAAATGGGGATAGCTAACCAGCTGTTAGCTTTTTCAATGTTAGGGCCGAACGTGAGCCTCGGTAAGGCAAATATTATTAACAGTTATGCCGTGGTAGAGCACGAAACGATAATAGGTGATTTTAACCATCTGGCTCCAGGGGCAAAGTTATTGGGACGAAGCAAAATTGCTGACAGGTGTTTTATTGGCGCAAACGCAGTAGTGCGCGAGGGGGTATCGGTTTGCAGCGATGTTGTGATTGGCGCGCAAGCCTATGTGTCAGCTGACATTAATCAGCCTGGTGTTTACGTTGGTATTCCAGCAAGGAAGAGTAACTGATGGCGGAACTTTATGTGTCCAGCTCCTGCGTTAATCGCCGGTCAATTGCACAGAGTGTGCGCCATCTGGCAGATAACGGTTATCGTTATATTGAGCTGTCTGGTGGCACCCACTATTATCCAGACTTTGTCGATGACTTACTTGCTCTTAAACGACAGTATGGCTTGCATTATCGCTGCCACAATTACTTCCCGCCACCGCAACAGCACTTTGTTCTTAATTTATCAGCAAGCGATGACACTGTGCGTGACACCGCCATAGCCCATGTTAAACGGGCCATTCTGCTTTCAGCAGAATTGGAAGCTGACCGCTTGGCAATCCATGCTGGCTTCCGTTTACAGCCAGCAGTAGAACAACTGGGTAAAGTGATTTCAGCACAACAGTTGCAGATTAAACAGGAGGCGTTGCAGCGCTTTGCCGCGGCCTGGGCTGAGTTGCAACCTATAGCCACGCAGGCAGGTATTAAACTCTATGTAGAAAATAACGTATTGTCTGCGGCTAACCTGGCTATGTTTGCCGGAGAAAACCCTTTCCTGGCGACCGATATTGACTCTATCAATCAGCTAAGGGTCTTAACCGGTGCACCTTTACTTTTAGATGTTGCACATCTCAAAGTAAGTTGCCACAGTTTACAACTTGATTTTGCAACTCAACTGACAGCGTTGCTTGGAATTACAGATTATCTTCATATTAGCGACAACGATGGCAGTGCTGACCGCAATCAGGGGCTACTGCCAGGTTTTAATATGCTTGAGTTGCTTGGGCAACATGAGCTGAGTGGCAAAACCGTTACCCTCGAAGTGTATGATGGCGATGCCAGTTTACGGCAAAGTTTTCAGGCTGTGGCCGCATTAATGGAATATCAGCATGATGGGTAAAGCGAAAATACTTGCCATAGTGCCGGCGCGTTCGGGGTCGCAGCAATTACCTGACAAGAACATCCGCTCTTTTAACGGCAAACCATTAATGGCATGGAGTATTGAAGCGGCATTAAGGTCCGCAGTGGTCGATACCGTAATTGTGTCGACCGACAGCGCAGCCTATGCCGACATCGCCAGACAGTATGGTGCTGAAGTGCCGTTTTTGCGTCCGGCGGTGTTGTCTGGTTCTGATGCAGGTTTAATATCGGCACTAAAATTTACGGTAGAACAACTCGCTCTGGCAGGTCGATATTTCGACTGGGTCATTTGTTTACAGCCAACGTCACCCCTGAGAACATCTGAACATATTAAAGTGGCTGTGCAACAATTTCATGACATTAATGATGAAAAAAAATCCATGGCGTCAGTTTATCGGGTGGCTGATAAATTTCGCTGGCTGTTGCGAACAACCGATATCGGCACGCTGCAGTTTATTGATGCGGATATAGCAAAAAGCAGTGCGTTTGCCCGACAGCATAATGGTTCGGTGTATATGCCAAATGGCGCGATATTTATTATGCAAACTGCGGAGATGACAGGGCAGTATACAGAGTGCACTTATCCATTTTTAATGGATGAATTAAGTTCTGCAGATATCGATACTATAGATGACTTTTATTTTGCTGAAAGCTTATTCAAAAAAATTAATGCATAGTGATCTTGCTAGCGTTTTTTGTTTCGAGATGTTTGCATGATAAAGTCTACATATGAAAATAGGTGAGAGATGAAATACTGTCCTGCATGTAATTCTACTGAGCATTATCAGAAGTTATATGATCACCATAAAACGAAAATATCGTTGACAGAACCTTCTGAAAATAAAAAAATTCTCGATAAAATGACACCTGAACATTATATTTTTCGTGGTTTTGTGAGAGTTTGCTCCGTCTGTGGCTATGGCGTTCTGGAGAATTTACCAACTAATGAACAAATAACTGAATTTTATAATAGACAATTTTGGAAGTTAAACTTATGCAATGACAGAGTAGCTCAAGCTACCAAAGGTGTTCACTCGCCCGTACATTTAGCCAGAGCAAAAAGACAATTTGAATTTATTGCACATTACCAAGCGATAGAGGGCATACAATGCTGTCTGGAAATAGGACCTGGAGATGCATTACTTTCACTCGAACTTAAAAAAAACGCGTCTAAAAATACGGTATTTGACTTGTGCGAGCCAGGCGAGAGTTGGCTACCATATTATGCAAAAAAAGGTTTAAACAAAGTTGCTGACTTTTTCCCTTTCACTAGTAGCCTAAAGTATGATTTGATTGTTGCCAGTCATTGGCTTGAACATATCCCTAAAGTAGAAGCAGTTTTTGAAGCGTTGTCTGGCATGTTAAGCGACCATGGCGTGGTAATGATAGAGATACCTAATACAGCACACGATTACTGGGAGTTACCTATAAAAGATACGCCACATATTCACTTTTTTACCCTGGCTTCACTAAAGAGATATGCCGAACAAAATAGATTTAAAGTCCTAGCAATAGAAGAGTTTGGCATCACCATGGCAGATTATTGTGCTGGTCAGCTGCCAGATTACGAGACTTTGGGACCAAGTGCCGGCGGTTATTCTGTAGCAGCTATTTTGAGTAAACAGCACTAGCAATTAGTACAGCGTTATCAAAGCCTGTGTTGCTATTTATTTCAGCTAAATGTAATGGTCTCCCGCATTTTATTTGATAGATTACCAGTTAAATTTTTATCAGACGTTTCACCTCGGGCAATAATAATATCTTTAAATAGATATCAGGAAGTAATTTACAGAAGGTTAATTGGTTTAAAAAACAATGGCGTTGTTTTGATTAGGCTTTATCAATGACGACATTTATTTCCTTATAATAATTAGTTACTTATAAAGCACAGGTTTTTATGAGAAAAGTGATAACTTACGGTACCTATGATTTGTTTCATGAGGGGCACAGGCGATTATTAGAGCGTGCAAAAAAACTGGGTGACTATTTAATTGTTGGGGTGACCACAGAAGCTTACGATGAAGTACGGGGTAAATTGAACGTAAGACAATCGCTAATGGAAAGAGTTGCACAAGTACAAGCTAGTGGCTTAGCTGATGAAGTCATAATTGAAGAATACGAAGGTCAAAAAATTAACGATATCCAAAAGCATAACGTTGCTATTTTTGCCATTGGCTCAGACTGGTTAGGTAAGTTTGATTATCTTAATGATTATTGTGAAGTAATATATTTAGATAGAACCAAAGGCGTTTCAAGTACGGAACTACGCAATGCAGAAGGTATTTTAAACATTGGCATTGCAGGAACGGGAAGAATTGCTAAACGTTTCGTATCCGAAGCCAGATTCGTGAGTGGTGTTGATATTATTGGCGCTTACTCAAGAAATAGCGCCAATGTAAATAATTTTGTAAATGAATTTGAACTTGCTCTACCAGCGAATAATTACAACGAGCTATTAGACTCAGTTGATGCAATCTATATAGCTACCCCACATAACACGCATAAAGACTATGCTTTAAAAGCACTTAACAGGGGAAAACATGTTTTATGTGAAAAACCGATGGCGCTTACCGAAGCATGTGTTGCAGAGCTGCAATGTGCAGCGGCCAATAATAATGTTGTTTTACTGGAAGGCATAAAAACTGCTTTTTCTCCTGGTTTCAATCGACTCATAACCTATGCAAAGAGTGGTGTAATTGGGAAAATATTGGCGGTTGATGCAACTTTCACTAAATTAACTGACGGTAAACCACGAGAATTACAAAAAAAACAAGGCGGTGGTAGTTTTTTTGAACTAGGCAGCTATCCTCTACTCGTAATTCTAAAACTACTCGGTAAAGATTACTCTAAAATAAGTGCTGTACAGTACTTACCCGATAATGCAGAGGTTGAACTCTACAGCAGAGTCGAGGTTTTATACCCCAATGCAATAGGTTCAGCCAGAACCGGTTTGGGTGTTAAATCAGAAGGAGATTTAGTGATCTCTGGAACTAAAGGTTACATTTATGTTCCGGCACCTTGGTGGAAAACTGAATATTTTGAAGTCAGGTTTGAAAACAGTAATGAAAATAGAAAGTTTTTTTATAAGTTTGATGGGGATGGCCTGCGTTACGAACTCGCTAACTTCGTTAATATGATTCGTGCTAAGAAAATGCAAACTTACCAACTCTCGTTTGACGATACTAAGTGGATTGCAAGAGTCCTCGAGCAGTCACAAAGTCATATGCATGTTATCAAGTAAAAACTAAAGCCATAACCTTAAACAAAAGGCTCTAACTGGTTTTATCAGCAGCCTAAACTAATAAACCTGCGTAGAA
>NZ_DAINOE010000118.1:4760-6014 GCF_036735525.1 Arsukibacterium sp.
ACTGAAGTAGTACGCTATTGTTAGCCTGCTTGCAGGCAAATTTTAGCTAAACAGAGCAGTAACGGTTTTCAGATTAGCGCCTGATATAGCAAACAATCTCTGATGTTGCCTGCTTGCTTTTCAACATATACTTTTCCGTTAAAGCCTTTCGTGTTAGTTGCAGTTCTGAGGCTTCGCTGTCGCTTAACAGTTGTGCCAGTTGTTGTTGTTTGTGTGCAACCGAACCCGCAATAAAATCTTCATCCGCTACCAAGGTTTCACCACGTAGCTCGCGGTATTTTTCGATATCGTACTGATAGTAAATAATCGGCTTGCCGGTAAGCATAAAGTCATAAGCGATTGACGAATAATCCGAGATCAGAACTTTAGCTTCCGCCAGCCACGGGTAAACATTTTTACCACTGGGATACAGGTAAATATGAGGTAGCCCGGGTAATGACTGTAGACTATTCAAATTATCCAATTGCATAGCGGCTGCAAATTTTCTTGAGATAAAGGGGTGGAACTTCAGCACAAAGCTCACTCTTTGTGTTTGGCACCAGGCATTCAGATCCTCTAAATCAAGTGGATAATCGTTATCGCCCCAATCCCGATAGGTTGGTGCATAAACTATGATATCGCCGGTATCCTGCAGTACTTTATGCAGCAGTGACAGCGGTTCGGCGTTAATCCAATCTCTTTGCTCAGCCGGCTGCGAAAAGGCATCATTGCGTGGATAACCCAATGCCAGATAGTGCTTGGCGCGGAAAATTTTCGGAAAAACATGTTGGTTAAACCAATCAGAACTAGAGATAAAAGCTTCATCGCAAATATGCGGGTAGTGAATATTGCCGCTTAATGCCTTATAGGGCAGGCCATGCCACAGTTGAATAACCGGTATATAGCGGCGCAGCAGGCTGAAAACTTGCCCGGTATATTCATGATCGACAACCAGTTTTTTTGCCCGCAGGCAGCGCCATAAGCTATGACATGACAGGCCTTGCAGTACGTGATTGTCGCTGTCGAGCTCGAAGATTTTCTGCTTCAATTTACGACCTAAAAGCCAGACTTCTTCAGGGTGTTGTTTGCGATGTTCACGGTATGCCAACAACACATTACTGTCGAAAAAATCTTCGGCATAGTATAGGTAGCCTGAAGAAGGGATAAGGTGACGTAACATCTGAAAAAGCAGCTGTAGTAGGCCTGTTGTTGCCCGACGTAACCTGTATGACAATGGTAAAGAGTAAGGCTGAAAGCTGTTATCAGCATTAATTG
>NZ_DAINOE010000119.1:0-5827 GCF_036735525.1 Arsukibacterium sp.
TCTATCGTGCCCATAAATAACGGCTCGCTGGCAATCAAACGATGTTGATTATCAAGGTAAAGCAGTAAAAACACTTCGCGCTGCTCATGCCCTATGGTGTGAGATAAATATTTTTTTACTAAGGCCGGCTCTGTAAAAACCGTGTCACGTTGTAATTGCTGCTGCAGGTAACGCTTACTCAATTCCATGACCGCTTGTAATTGCACAAACTTGGCTTCGCCCAGCCCCTTGGCCTGACAAAATTCGTATTGGCTGGCACCCATTAAACGGCGCAGTGAGCCAAAATGGCTCAATAAGGAGCGTGCCAGTGTTACCGCGTCACAACCACTGACGCCGGTGCGCAAAAAAATAGCCAGTAACTCAGCGTCAGATAAGGCGCCAGGCCCGAGTTGTAATAATTTTTCTCTTGGTCGTTCTGTTACCGGCCAGTCTGGAATCGCCATCTGAATCCTCCCTGAATTGATGCTCAAAGCCTATTTCCGTGTTATCTTATGCCGACTTTTTTGGCTCGGATTACCACCTTATGATACCGCACAGCTTAACCGCCAAACGTATTTTACTGGGAATTAGCGGTGGCATTGCCGCTTATAAAAGTGCCGATCTGGTGCGACGCTTAAAAGAGCGTGGCGCCGAGGTACGGGTAATACTGACCGACGCCGCCCAGCAATTTATCACGCCGCTCACCTTGCAGGCCGTGTCTGGCAACCCGGTTAGCACCAGCATGCTCGACCCGGCAGCCGAAGCCGCCATGGGGCACATAGAACTGGCAAAATGGGCAGAGCTGATCCTGATTGCCCCGGCCAGTGCCGACCTTATCGCTAAGTTGGCCCACGGCCTGGCGGGCGACCTGCTGACGACTTGCGTGCTAGCCAGCCAAGCCCCTGTAGCCTTTGCCCCGGCGATGAACCAGCAGATGTATAACAATATAGCTACCCAGAAAAACATTGCAACGTTAAAAGAACATAAATTTCACATTTTTGGCCCAGGCAGTGGCGAACAGGCCTGTGGCGATGTCGGTGCCGGCCGCATGTTAGAGCCGTTACAACTCACCGCTTTAGTAGAGCAGCTGTTTGCGCCGGGCATAAATTTGCAACATTTGCATTTTACTATTACCGCCGGCCCCACCCGCGAAGCCATAGATCCGGTTCGTTACATCAGTAATCACAGCTCGGGTAAAATGGGCTTTGCCTTGGCCTCTGCGGCCGCTAAAGCCGGAGCCAGCGTTACACTGATTAGCGGGCCTGTACAGCTAACTACTCCGGCCGGGGTCAGTCGTATTGACGTACAAAGCGCCGAGCAGATGTACCAGGCTGCGATGGCCGCCGCGGTTAAATCTGACATTTTTATTGGTTGTGCGGCCGTCGCCGATTACCGGATGGCTGATATAGCCACCGATAAACTCAAAAAAGGCAGCGACAATGAGCTGCAATTAACGCTGATTAAAAACCAGGACATTATCGCCGCGGTAGCCGCGCTAAAACAGCAGCGGCCTTTTACCGTGGGCTTTGCCGCTGAAACCCGCAGTGTGCAGGATTACGCCTGGCAAAAATTACTGAGTAAAAAATTAGATATGATTTGCGCCAATGACGTATCTGGCAATGACAGCGGTTTTAACAGTGATGACAATGCCATTACGCTGATGTGGCAAGGTGGTGAGGTAGAGCTACCGATCCAGCCTAAAGCGCAGCTGGCGCAGCAGTTAATAGCCCTGATCAGTGAGCATTATACTTTAAGCCAACAGCACTCATCTTAAGTTTAACAATAAGAAGTTCATATGAAAAAAGCCATTGACCTGAAAATTCTTGACCCCCGTATTGGAACTGAGTTCCCGTTGCCAGCCTATGCCACACCTGGCTCTGCCGGCTTAGATTTGCGTGCTTGTCTGGATGAGCCGTTAACCCTGGCACCCGGCCAAACCGTGCTGATCCCCACCGGCCTGTCTATTTATATTGGTGATGCTAATCTCTGCGCCACCATTTTGCCACGCTCTGGGCTGGGCCATAAGCACGGTATAGTGCTGGGCAACCTGGTAGGTTTAATTGATTCGGATTATCAGGGGCCCTTGATGGTGTCGATGTGGAATCGTGGCGCTGAGGCCTTTAACATAGCGCCCGGCGATCGCATTGCGCAGTTAGTCTTTATGCCGGTGATCCAGGCTGAGTTTAATCTGGTAGACAGCTTTGATAAAACCGAGCGCGGTGAAGGTGGCTTTGGCCATTCGGGTAAAAATTAGTCGGATCAGCGTCGGATAGTTCAGTTGTAAACCTCCAGGCTAATAGTCAGTTGGCAGCGGCCAGAAGCGTTAACAGTACAACACATTTTAAAACAGGACTTTAAATGACGGCACCACGTCGCCCCAACCGAAAAGACGATATTCTGCAGGCCCTGGCCGCTATGCTGCAAAGCAATAACGGTCAGCGTATTACCACGGCAGCATTGGCAGACAAAGTGGGCGTATCCGAAGCGGCTTTATACCGGCATTTCCCCAGCAAAGCGCGGATGTTTGAAGGCTTAATTGAGTTTATTGAACATACCTTGCTGTCTCGTATCAATACCATATTGGATGAACATAAAGACACGGCCAGTCGTACCGAGCGGATTTTGCAGCTGATCTTAGTATTTGCTGAGCGCAACCCGGGCATTTGCCGCATTCTCACCGGCGATGCCTTGCAAGGTGAGCAAGAGCGCTTGCAAGAGCGGGTAGCCGTGCTGTTCGAAAAACTCGAAACCCAGTTAAAGCAATGCCTGCGCGAGCGTAAGCTGCGCGAAGGTAAAAGCTTTAATATAGACGAAGGCGAATTGGCCAATTTATTACTGGCCACAGTAGAGGGCAAACTCAGCCAGTTTGTGCGCTCTGGCTTTAACCGCCTGCCCACCCAGCACTGGGCTAATCAATGGGCTTTATTGCAGCAAACTGTGTTTAGTTAGGCAAAACGTTCCCATATTGCCGCACCCCATACCAGACCAACAATCACTAAGCTGACAAACACTGCGGCCGAGCCCATATCTTTGGCTCGCCCCGACAGTTCATGCCGCTCCAGGCCAACGCGGTCGGTTAAAGACTCGATAGCCGAGTTCAGTAACTCCACCACCAGCACCAAACACCAGACACTGACCAAGAGTGCAAACTGACTGACCGAGCTGGCCAGCCAGGCGGCCAGTGGCAAAGATAGCAGTGCCAGTGTGGTTTCCTGACGAAAAGCCGACTCAAACTTCCAACTGGCGGCAAAACCTTGCATCGAACATCTGGCCGCTTTAACAATGCGGCCTAAACCACTGCCGTTTGGTTTTAGCATCTTATTTTTCCTTTAATCAGGATTAAAAACCTGAACGTTAAGGTAAAGGGCCAGGTGTGCTGTCGAAACAGCGGCATGGATGCCGCGCAGGCTGAATGGGCACAGGGATGTGATCCTTGAAGCCGGTGCAGATAGCATTTCCTGGCCCTTTACCCTACTCCTAAACCAGACTTAACTCTTCACGCCATATTGCGTACGATACGCCTGCACAGCCTCAAGATGCTCGGCCATTTCAGGTTTATCCGCCAGGTAGCTGATAAGATCCGGTAAGCTGATAATAGACAGTACCCTGGTATTAAAATCGCGCTCCACTTCCTGAATAGCAGATAACTCGCCCTGCCCCCGCTCCTGGCGATCCAACGCAATTAATACGCCGCTAAGGGTGGCCCCCTTTGCCTGAATCAGCTGCATTGATTCGCGAATAGCGGTACCGGCTGTTATCACATCATCCACCAGCACTATGCGGCCCTGTAACGGCGCACCAACTAAACTGCCACCCTCACCATGGGTTTTCGCTTCTTTGCGATTAAAGCAATACGGCACATCGCGCTGGTGATGATCAAATAACGCCACAGCCGTGGTGGTGGCGATAGGAATGCCCTTGTAAGCCGGGCCAAACAGCACGTCAAACTCCAGGCCACTATCTTGCAGCGCTGCTGCATAAAAGCGACCTAATTTGGCCAGGTCTCCGCCGGTATTAAATAAGCCTGCATTAAAAAAATACGGGCTGGTACGGCCTGATTTCAGCGTAAAGCGGCCAAACTTTAATACCTGGCGCGACAACGCAAATTCAATAAACTCTTGTTGGAAGGCTTTCATGGTAAGGCTCTATCCTCTACGATTTAAGCTAAAACGCGTTTTTGTTCGTCAATAATTTCGCGAATGGCATGCTTGCCCAAATCCATCATTTCCTGCATTTCTTCAAAGCTGAACGGCGCTTCTTCAGCGGTGCCCTGAATTTCGATAACCTTGCCGGTTTCGGTCATCACAATGTTCATGTCGGTTTCGGCGTTAGAATCCTCGGCATAATCTAAATCGGCTACTGCTGTGCCTTTATAGATACCGACAGACACCGCCGCCACCATAAAATTCAATGGGTTAGTTTTAATGGTGCCTTTAGCGCGCATATGGTTCAGCGCATCGACCAGCGCCACACAGGCACCGGTAATAGAGGCGGTGCGGGTGCCGCCATCGGCCTGAATCACATCACAATCTATGGTTATAGTGTTTTCACCCAACAGCTTTAAATCTACCGCTGTACGCAGGGCCCGGCCGATTAAGCGCTGAATTTCCATAGTACGGCCACCCTGCTTACCGCGAGCGGCTTCCCGGTCATTACGGGTATGAGTCGCGCGGGGCAACATACCGTATTCAGCGGTGATCCAGCCTTTACCCTGGCCTTTCATAAACCGTGGTACCCCTTCTACCACGCTGGCAGTACAAATCACCTTGGTATTGCCAAACTCAACCAATACCGAGCCCTCAGCATGTGCGGTGAATTGACGGGTAAAG
The DNA here is from genome assembly GCF_036735525.1 of Arsukibacterium sp. Taxonomy (NCBI): domain Bacteria; kingdom Pseudomonadati; phylum Pseudomonadota; class Gammaproteobacteria; order Chromatiales; family Chromatiaceae; genus Arsukibacterium; species Arsukibacterium sp. Next base: position 4,809 of record NZ_DAINOE010000119.1, read on the forward strand.
GTGAGTGGACGGATTTGACTGGCTGTTCTGCCGCTTGGACGCATTAGCGCTTCTCCTGATGGTAAAGTTAGCGCTTATTATAGGGGCTAACCCGGCTGAGGGCTATCCATTAGCCAAAATCAGCTTTCGTCAGGTATACTCAACGTCATTTAGTCGTATTGGAACTTCAGCATGATCCACAGCATGACCGCCTTTGCCCGCCACGAAACCAAAGCCAGTTGGGGTACTGCCCAATGGGAAATCCGCTCCGTTAACCAGCGTTATTTAGAATCCTACTTTCGCTTGCCCGAGCAGTTTCGCGGCTTAGAAAGCCTGCTGCGCGATAAACTGCGCAACAGCCTGCAGCGTGGCAAAATTGAAGTGAATCTGCGTTATCATGCTAATCAGGCGGCCGGCGAGCTGACCTTAAATGAGGTGTTTGCCGAGCAACTGTTGCAAAAAGCCCAGCAACTGCTGCAAAAAGCACCACAAGCGCAATTAAATATTGCCGATATTCTGCGCTGGCCCGGCGTAATGGAAACCCCCACCGAAGACTTAGACGCACTGCAAGGCGAACTACTGGCCGGCTTTGATGCTGCGCTGGAAGACTTTTTAGCTGGCCGTGGCCGTGAGGGTGTGGCGATTGAAGAGATGATCCAGCAGCGTTTAACCGCCATTGGCGAGCGCGTGGCCTTTGTTCGTGAGCATTTACCGCAAGCCATGCAATGGCAACGCGATCGCATCACCAACCGCTTAAATGAAATTAAAGCCGATTTGGATCAAAACCGCTTAGAGCAGGAAATGGCATTTTTAGCCTCAAAATCTGACGTCGCTGAAGAGCTAGACCGCCTGGACGCCCACATCAAAGAAACCCGTCACACCCTGAAAAAAGGCGGCGCCTGCGGCCGGCGTTTAGATTTTATGATGCAGGAATTTAACCGCGAAGCGAATACGCTGTCATCCAAAGCCATAAGTACTGAGATTACTAATGCCGCAGTGGAGCTTAAGGTGTTGATAGAGCAGATGCGGGAGCAGATCCA
>NZ_DAINOE010000120.1:0-5728 GCF_036735525.1 Arsukibacterium sp.
CGCTTGTTGCAATTGCGCGCCCAGGCTGGCGGCTTTAGCACTGTTGGGATCTTGTGCGTATTCACCACCACGCACTTGCGAGTGTAAAGCATTCAACTCCCCCATCATCTGGGCAAAAATATCATCCAGTTCATGGCGATCTGTTAGTCTGGCTAATAAAGGCTGATATTTATCGCGGCTTTGCTGCCAATCAAGGCCGCGCATGTTTTTATCAAATAAAAAATCGCGGTGCATCAGCCAGGCATCCCGGAACATTTGCTGCCATTCTTGCATCGGTTTGACCAGCAATTGCCAACCAGCGGTATTCAGCTTTGCCAGCGCTAAATTTGCTGGCATTTTATCAGCAGCGTCGATAAGCAGCATCTCGCCGCTGCCACTTGTCGCATGCTTGCGGATAAACAGGGTTTTGCCATTCGCTGCTAACTGATAATCGGCAACATCTGTGGTTAACAATTGCAGCTTGATATCTTCCGCAGTCAGCTTAATAAATTTCAGCTCAGCTTTTTGCTCACCAGCGGCGCGCGCCAACAGATACAAATGCTGTTCATGAGCGGCTAATTGCTGGTAATTACCTGCAGCTACCGGTACTTGCCATAAACGGCCAGCCAGGCCATCCCAATCAACCAGACTAGCACGACGGCCGCTTTGTGCCGCTTTAGCTGCTGCATTATCACAAGTGTTTACTTCTTGGATGGCCTGAAACGCAAAGCAGGCTTGTTGTTTCAGACTAATAGCAAAAATCTCGGCTCTTTTATCAAACATCGGGCCCAAATTACGATCGCCCCAGGGGCTACCAGGGGTGGCGTTAAACTGGCGGTTTGATAAAAAGTACAGCCAAAGGCCATCATGACTAAAGGTTGGCGAAAAAGATTCGTATTTATCGCTGGTGAGCAGCTCACTGCGGTTCTCTGCCAGGCTAAACAGCACCAACTGGCGAAGCGGACGTTGCTGGTGTTGCAAGGTAAAGGCCAATAACTGACTGTCCGCCGACCACACCACCTCCTGATAAGCCGAGTGGCCCCAGCCTTGCTGGTAAATAAGCCGGTTTTGGCCACTGCTTAAGTCTAATAGCCACAAATCGCCATTTTTATCATCATGCGCAATAAAACGGCCATCCGGTGATAAATGAAGGCCCCAACGAAACACCTTGCCATCACGTGTCAGCTGCTCGGCTTTGTTGCTTCCATCAGCGGCAAAACGCCAAATCTCATTTTCACCACTGGCATCATTAATGGCATAAACGGCTTTGCCATCAGGGCTCAAAATGGCCTGACGCGAGCGACTGCCTTCAGCTGTGGCTATCTGAACCAGACGTTGCTGGCCGGTGCCCGCCAGCGCAATCTGGCTGCGCGCCGTCAGTGCTACTGTCTTACTATTAGGGCTTAGGGCACTAAAGGTTAAAAAATTCAGGGGTTTATCCAACCATCGCTCGCGCCTCTGCACAAAATCAGACATCAGACTAATGGCCAGCGGCGCAGAGGTGGCAGTGGCCAATTCAAGCTGATAAATATCGGCGCCCAGCTGATAAATAGCCCGGCCCTGCTGTACACTGATCCTGCCAATGCGCCAATCCTGATGCTGGCTGTGCTGAGTTAAATCTGCACCCTTGGCCGTTAGCGACCAGATGTTCGTATTGCCATCTGCATCACTAACAAAATAAAGCCTGCCATTATCAAACTGGGGCTGGCTGATCGACCCTTGATGCTCAGGTAGCAAGCGGACCGCTTCTTCGGTAGAGCCTAAGCGCCAGCGCCACAATTGCCCCATGGCGCCACCGCGATACACCTTGGCGTTATCGCCAGTGAGCTGCAGGCCAAAACGGGTAAAATAGAGCATATTAGTAGCTGTATCGATAACACCGGCTGACGCATCCGCCAAAGGTAACGTTTCGCTTTGCAGGCTGTTAGTGTCAACCAGTTTTAACAACCAATGATTGGCAGGACCGACGGCACTGTCCGTACTATACAAAATTCTGCCATCGGCTAAAAATTGTTGCAGCCTGACCCGGCTATGCTCAAAGGTTAAGCGGGTGGCCGTGCCACCGCTTAGCGGCAGCAGATAAATCTCTTCAGCGCCTTCATAATCCGCAACAAAAGCTAACTGCTGGCCATCAGGTGACAGCAAGCCCTGACTTTCTAATGCTGGATGGCTGGTCAGCCGCTGCGCAGTTCCGCCTGCAGTGCTGGTTCGCCAGATATCGCCCTCGGCAGTAAAGACGACCGTGTTACCCTGCAAAGCTGGCGAGCGATAATAGCCCTGGCTGGCCAGCGCCGAGCTGCTAATGGGTATTGCTAATGAAATACTGCTAGCCAAAAAGGCTAACGCCAGTGAAGCCCTTGAAAAAGCCGATGTGTTCATTTTTACCTCAAGCTGCTCTATGTTTAGCATGTGCAGCAAAACTAGCAAAACGCCGGCAGCACTGCCAGCTACCACTCGACCAATCCCCCTGGTAAAACGTCAAAGCTATGACAACGCCATAAATACGCAAAGCTTTCAATATACCTGAATATCGGTCGCTTTAACCTTGTTGCAATTGCTCCGACAATGCTTGCAGACAGATCGACACATTTTCCCGCCTGGCGCCATATCCCATCAGCCCAAAACGCCAGGCTTTACCGGCTAACTCACCCAGACCCGCTCCTATTTCCAGGTTGTACAGGTTTAGTAAACGGCTTCGCAGCGCCGCATCATCAACTCCGTTTGGAATATAGACGGTGTTTAACTGAGGTAAGCGGTAAGGCTCTGCCACCACAAAATCCAGCCCTAATTGCTGCAAACCTTTAGCTAACAGCTGATGCATATCTTTATGGCGTTGCCAGGCTTGCTGCAAGCCCTCTGCGGCAAGTAAGCGTAATGCTTCATGCAGTGCATACAAACTATTGACCGGTGCGGTATGGTGATAGCTGCGTTTACCCTGACCACTCCAGTAGCCCATCACCAGGCTTTGATCTAAAAACCAGCTTTGTACCGGGCTGTTGCGTTGCTTAATCACTGCCACAGCGCGTTCAGAAAACGACACTGGAGATAAGCCTGGCACACAGGATAAACATTTCTGACTGCCTGAATAAATGGCATCGATACCCCAGTCGTCGACTCTGAGCTCAACACCACCTAAGGAGGTCACTGCATCCACTATAGACAAGCAATGATATTGTCTGGCCAGCGCACACAGGGTTTTAGCATCACTAAGCGCGCCGGTTGAGGTTTCCGCATGCACAAAAGCCAGAAACCGCGCCTCTGGATGCTGTTTTAATGCTTGCTCTACCCGTGTTGGACATACCGGCTCACCCCACGCATTATCGACGCAAACTGCTTTGCCACCACAGCGTTCGACATTTTGTCGCATGCGCTCACCAAAGACGCCATTTCGGCAGACAATAACGGTATCGCCTGGCTCAACCAAGTTCACAAAACAGGTTTCCATACCGGCCGAGCCTGGTGCAGATACCGCTATAGTCATCGCATTATTGGTTTGAAACGCATATTGCAGCAGTTGTTTTAACTCATCCATCATGCCAACAAAGAGTGGATCGAGATGGCCTATGGTCGGTCTGGCCTGCGCCGCCAACACCTGAGGAGAAACATCAGATGGGCCTGGCCCCATTAAAATGCGCCGTGGCGGGTTAAACGCGGGAAAATTCGGGGCGATTTGCATAAAGGCTCCAGTGATTATGGCTATTAAGACTCTACCTTAACAAATTTCAGGCTTATTACCTTGTCAGCCAAAATAATAACCAGTATTCAGACCACGAATAGCAGCAAAAAATAAGGCCCCGCTAACAGTGTGCAGTCAGCGAAGCCTTAAACATGAGAGCTGAACGATTAAAGCCGCTTAAAATTCACGACTGTTGCGCAGTGCTTCAATACGCTTTTCCAGTGGTGGATGGGTTAATAACAGCTCTGATTTAGCTTTCTTGCTGGCAATACCAAAGGCCATCATACTGCCTTCCAGACGGCTTTCGTGATTATGCTTTAGCCGCTCCAGCGCTTTAATCATTTTGCCCGGGCCCACCAGGCGTGCGGCGCCGGCATCGGCACGGTACTCACGCTGGCGCGAGAACCACATGACGATGATGCTGGCCAAAAAGCCAAATACCAGTTCCAATACAATAACAATAACAAAGTATGCAGCAGTACCTAATTGTTGATTATTATTACGGATCATACCGGCAATTAAGCGGGCAAAGAAGATCACAAAGGTATTCACCACACCCTGAATCAGCGTTAAGGTCACCATGTCACCATTAGCCACGTGTGACACTTCATGTGCCAATACCGCTTCAACTTCCTCTTCACTCATGTTGCGCAGCAAACCGGTAGACACTGCCACCAGCGCATTGTTGCGGTTCATACCAGTAGCAAAGGCATTCATTTCTGGCGAGTCGTATACAGCCACTTCTGGCATACCAATACCGGCTTGTTTCGCCTGACGGGCTACCGTATTCATCAGCCATTGCTCAGTGGCATTTCGCGGCTGCGTAATCACGACGGCACGGGTAGATCGTTTTGCCATCCACTTAGACAGCGCCAATGAGATAAAAGAGCCGCCAAAACCAAAGATGGCAGCAAACACCAGCAAACCAGTAATACTGCTATGATCAACACCCAGCAGACTGAATACAATATTTAGCACTATGCTCAGCACTAAAATCACCGCCAGGTTAGTGGCTAAAAATAACGCTATTCTTTTCATACTGCTTACTCCCAGAAATTAACTGAACTTACTATATGGGCAAAGACCGCGAATTCAATCAAAGGTTGCGATAAAAGTTGTAAGAAAAGGTGTCAGCAGGTCGCGAATTTATTACACTAGCCAAACTTTAGATTCGCTAAGCGATAACCAGCACAGCTCACAGAAAAACCGGCGCATTTTAAAAAATCACTAGAGCGTGTTGATCTTTGCTGTACATAAATCAATCAACCCACATTGGTAACCACATCATGCTAAAGGCAAGTGCGACCATCGCATGATAGTTCCTTGCCAATTTATCGTATCGTGTTGAAATTGCGCGGTATTTTTTAACTTTCAAAAACGCATTTTCAACCAGATGGCGATAGCGATAAAGACACCAATCCATGTCTTTATTGCCTACTTTGCTGTTTTCCTTTCTTGGTATGACAGGGTTTGCACCTAAGTTCCGTATAAAATCACGGAAGGGTTCGCTGTCATAACCTTTGTCTGCAACAATCTGTTTCGCGCTCGGGGCACCAGAAACAAGTGACTGTCCATGCACTATGTCGTTGACCTGGCCTCCAGACAATTCAAAGTAAACTGGTAAACCGCCACTATCTACAGCTAAGTGAATTTTGGTGGATTTTCCACCACGACTGCTTCCTACCGCTTCGTTTTTGCTATCTCGAATGTTTGTGCAATCTTGATGAGCTTTGATGATGCTTCCATCAACAAATATCCAATCTGGATCATTTAAGGCACTGACAAATTTAAAAATTTCTGACATTACCCCTTTTCTCGACCACAGATTAAAGCGCCGAAAAATCGTATTCCAGCACCCAAATTCCTTGGGCATATCTCGCCAGGGAATGCCTGTCCTCATACGATACAAAATCCCTTCAAGCGTCATTCTGTGCTCTGGCTTGTTGTAAATCCGACCGGTTAAATACATGACCCGCGATAGTAATTTCCAGGCTTGATCTGATAACATTTGTCTTGGCATTTGAGTGATTTGTTTTGTTTTTTGGCGAAATCATTATAACGCACTCATTTGCC